>JALYSW010000406.1 GCA_030854615.1 Gemmatimonadota bacterium | reverse complement strand
GCGAGCAACGGGATCAAATTGCCGCTTACGGCGCGCGCACCTCTTGGCCCTCTGGATTCACGATCTACGAGCAGGGGGACGCTGCCGACGGCATCTTTTTGGTGCTGCGGGGGCAGGTGGTTTTGCGGAATCAGGTAGGTGCCGGTCGGAGCTTCGTGCCGTGGGTCGCGACGAGTGGGGAGACGTTCGGTGGGGAGGGGCTGGAAGGATCGTCTGTTTACGCGAGCCAGGCGCGTGCTGAAGAGGAAAGCGAGACGCTGCATCTGAGCTCCGCGCGATTCAGCTCGATGCTGCGTGAGCAGCCCGCCACTTCGCTGATCCTGCTGCGGCAGATCATGGCGGAGCGCACCGCGTTACTCGTGAAGTTTGGACAGCACGCGATGCTGACCGTCGAGCAGCGGCTGATCGCATCGCTCGTGCGACTCGCGCAGAGTCACGAGTCGCGCGCCGGAGCCAGCGCGCCCCCGGTGCCTCGCCGACTGCTCGGCGAGTTGGTCGGCGCGACGCGCGAGTCGATCTCGCTGGTGCTCGGGCGCCTGTGTGCGGATGGACTCGTGCGGCGCGAGGGCGGCGGGCTCTACATCTCCGATTTCGACAAGCTCGTCGCGCGGCTCGCACCCGTCGCGCGTACATCGCTCGGTGACTTCGCCGAAGCCTCGGTCGCGAGCACGACTGTTCGGCGCGAGGCCTGATCGTCGCTGCGGCAGCGCGCGTGCTTCACGGAGCGGAGGTGCGTCGTTAGCCTTCACGCGTGACCGCCTCCGGGAGTATCGCCACCGTTCGCGTCCCAGCGTCCGCCGCAAATGTGGGTGGGGGCTTCGACTGCGTGGGGATCGCCGTCAATCGCTGGCTTACGGTGTCGGTGCGCCGGGGCGCCGGTGGACAGAGCGAGCCTGAGTTCGTGCGGGAGGGAACGCTCGCGACACTCGGCTCGCGCGATACGCAGGACGCGATCTACGTCGCCTTTCGCGCGGCAGCGGGTGCAAAGAAGATCGCGGTGCCGGAGCGACTGCGCTTCCACGCGACATCGGAGATTCCTGTGGGGCGCGGGCTGGGATCGTCGGCGGCGGCGTTCGTCGCGGGGGCGGCGCTTGCGAACGAGATGCTGAAGCTCGGTCTCGACAAGTTCGGCATCGCGGAGATCGGTACGGCGCTCGAGGGGCATCCCGACAATGTGTGTCCATCGGTATTCGGAGGGGCGACGCTCGCGCTGACGCATGCGGGGAAGGTGATCGTGTCGCCGCTCGAGGTGCATCCGTCGCTCGCGTTCGTGTTCGCCGTGCCCGAGTTCGTGCTCGAGACGAAGCGTGCGCGCGCGGCGCTGCCGAACGTCGTGCCGCACGTGACGGCCGTGTCGGCGGCGGCGAAAGGTGCGGCGCTCGTCCGCGGGCTTGCGACGGCGGACGAGGCGATGCTCGCGGCCGCGCTCGACGATGTGTTGCACATCCCACATCGCCGGCGGCTCGTGCGCGGGTACGACGCGGTCGTTGCGGCGGCGATGGATGCCGGCGCGATCGGCGCGACGTTGAGCGGTGCGGGCTCATCCATGCTTGCGGTGACGAAGGCAGAGAAGGCTGAGGCCGTTGGCGCGGCCATGGCGCGTGCATGGCAACTCACGGGAGTCACCGCCGTGACCTTCACGAGCGCGCAGCGTGTGAAGGGTTTCCACATGGTTGCGTGAGCAAATCGACTTGATGGCGGGCGGAAAGCGCAGCGGCGCGGGAGTTGCTAAGGGTGTACGTCGAGAAATGAGAGGCGTCGGTTCTGCGTTGGGGACGCGAGCCGGTGCTTTCATCGAAGCAAGTGATTTGCGTCCTCGTGGGGGGGATGCGAGAACGGGGGACGGTAGCCTTCGCGCTACCGCCCCCGTTTCTTTTGTGCCCGCTCCCGGCCGATGCTGATGCAGCTGTTCGAGACTCTGGTGGCCGTGCCGACGATCGCCGCGGTGGTGATGCTCGTGCTGGGGATCTGGCTCTGGGGAGCGTGGCATCGCAAGCGCTACGAGCGGAGGATCGGCGCGCGCTTTCCGCCTGGACCGATCGGGATCATCCGCGGCGCGGAGCCGCTCGCGCTCGAGGCTCCAGGTGCGGCGATGGGGGTCGTGCTGCTGCACGGCTTCGGCGACACGCCGCAAACGGTCGCGTCGCTCGCGCGCGCGCTGCGAGACCGCGGCTACGACGTGGATGCTCCGCTCCTCCCGGGACATGGGCGCACGCTGCAGGAGTTCGCGAAATCGACGAGGAGCGAATGGCTCGTCGAGGCGCGGCGCGCGCACGCGTCGATGCGCGCGCGTCACACGCGCGTCGCGCTCGTCGGACTCTCGCTGGGCGGCGCGCTCGCGGCGCGGGTCGCGGCGGATGATCCCGAC
>JALYSW010000383.1 GCA_030854615.1 Gemmatimonadota bacterium | reverse complement strand
TCACTATTCTCATCAGAGGGTGGACCCCTTTGAGGATAGTTCGGGCCGTCGCGGCTCGAAAGACGCAATTCGACACCAGCCACCTAGAGCGACGATCAGTTCGTTTCCTGGATCATTTCGATCGCTTACACGAGGGGATCGACGGCGGCCCTCGGGCATGATCATTTTGGCCTCGCGAGCGCACCTGCGTTCGACGGAGGAGATCGATGCTTGTCGTTCGTTGGAGTCCGGGCGTTCGCTTGAGTCGGCGCGAGCAATTCCTCGTCGGCCGCATGACCCGCACGGGCAAGCTGTTCGCGTTCTTGCGCAAGCACCGTCACGAGCTCTTCGACGACGCCTTCCAGTCGGAGCTCGAAGCGATGTACCGAGACTCCGGTGAGGGCAAGCAGCCGGTGTCGCCCGCTTTGCTCGCGATGGTCATCTTGCTGCAGGCGTATACGGGCGCGTCGGACGCCCAGGCGGTCGAGCTATCGATCGTCGACGCTCGTTGGCAGATGGTGCTCGGGGTCATCGGCGAAGATGATCCGCCGTTCTCCCAGGGCGCGTTGCCGGCATTTCGCCAACGGTTGATCGCGCATGACATGGACCGCCGTCTCCTCGAACGCACCATCGAATTGGCGAAGCGAACTGCCGCCTTCGATTGGAAGAAGCTCCCGAAGGAGCTTCGGCTCGCGGTCGACTCGCGGCCGCTCGAGGGTGCGGGCCGCGTCGAGGATACGTTCAACTTGCTGGCGCACGCCGCGCGGAAGGTGCTGGCGTGCGTGGCGCGTTTGGTCGACCTCACGCCCGAGCAGGTCGCTCGTGACGCGGGCGCACCGCTGCTCGTGACCACGAGCGTGAAGGCCGGGCTGGATATCGAATGGAGTGACCCCGTGCAGAAAGCCTCAGCGATCGGCACGCTCGTGGAGCAACTCGACCGATTCGAGCACTGGATCGCGCGTGAGCTCGGCGAAGAAGCCGAGCAGCCGCCGCTCGCGGAGCCACTCGCGACCCTCCGGCAATTGCGCGAACAGGACCTCGACCCCGAGCCGCCCGACGGTAAGGTGCGCATTCGTCACGGCACTGCCGAAGATCGCCGCGTCTCGGTCGAAGACAAGGACATGCGACACGGCCGGAAGAGCAAGTCGAAGCGCTTCAACGGCTACAAGGGACACATCGCCTGCGATCTCGATACCGAGCTCATCATCGCGTGCGGGATCACGCCCGCGAATCGCCCCGAGGCCGAGGTCATTCCGCGTCTGCAAGCGGACATCGGCTGCTACCCCGCTCGTAATACGATCGGTCAGTTGTCGATCGATCGCGGCTACATCAAGAGTCCGCTGGCCGCCGAAGTATTCGCCAGAGGCGGCGAAGTCCTCTGTAAACCGTGGGTGTCGCGCAACGGAGCGCGATTCCGAAAAAGCGATTTCACCATCAATATGCGTGCGCGCACGATCACCTGCCCCGCCGGGCAGCGCGAATCGTTCGCGCCGGGAGACCTGGTCGAGTTCGACCCCAAAGCGTGCGATGGTTGCCCGCTCCGCGCGCAGTGCACGTCGGCGGCATTGGGTCGTGGCCGCACCGTGCAGATCGCCGAGGACGAGCAATTGCAGCACCGGCTACGCAAGCTGATCGCGACGTCGAAGGGCCGAGAGCGGCTGCGCGAACGCGTGAAGGTTGAGCACGCGCTCGCCCACCTCTCCCGCAAGCAGGGGCGTCGCGCGCGATACCTTGGAACTCGAAAGAACGTCTTCGACCTCCGGCGTCACGCCGCCGTCGTCAACCTCGAGGCGATCCACCGTCGCGAACTCGCCATTGCCGCATAATTCACGGCAAAACGAACTGTTTGTCGCTCTAGAGAGCTACCTCTTCGATGGCATTGACCACCCGCTCCGCATCGCGCGGCCGGGTGCGAGCACGAATTACTTCTATTACGAAATCGATCTGGCGGGGAACGTGCGCGGACTACGCGCGAACGGCGGAGCGAGCCTCGGCGGGTATCGCTATGCGGCGTTCGGGAAGACGGTTGAAGACACGTCGCTCATCAACCAGCCACTCCGATGGAAGGCGCGGTGGTTTTCGCCGGTTGCGGGTGGGACGTACGACGTGCGGGCGAGGCAGTGGTCGCCAGAGTTGGGGGTGTTCCTGGAGATTGATGAACTAAACGAGCACGACGGGAGGACAACCCTTTGGCTGACCATTCATCCGTTCTCCTCGTCGTCGGCCGCGAGGAATGCGGCGATCGCATCGGCGGCAGAGCGAAGCTTGGCGAGGCCGCGTGAGATGGTGATGGTGCCGGGCGGTCCGCCGGAGGATTTGCCGGTATAGCCACCGAGCTCGGCAAGCCAGAGAGTTGCTTGTGCGATGGTCGGTACGGAGTCGGGAATCGTCTCGGTCTTCTTCTTTGAACGGCGTTTGAGGAGCAGTAGCGCGTGAAGCTCGATCTCCGAGAACTCCGTGTCCGCCGGAAGGTCGGGCTTCGTCCTCGCGAGCAGCTTGAGGCGCTCGATCCGCGACGCGACGGCGGCCATGACGAGAGCCCATTTGCGGAGCGCCTGCTCGCTTCGAAGTTGGCTGTCTTCGACGTTGCAATGGGCGGACTTCCAGGTGCGATGAAACTCCTCGATGCGCCAGCGGAGGGCGTACGTGGAGACGACCGCGCGAGCCTGCGTGAAGTCCTCCACGCGGAGGTTCGTCAGCAGGAGCCAGTCGAGTGGCTCCTCTCCTGTCGGGCAGCTCACCATCTCGCGCGCGTTGATCGCGGAGACCTTCACCTCACGGCGCTTGCCGGTTGTCGGATCTTTCAGCGGAACGAGCACGTCCACCGCGCGAAGCGTGACGTGCGCGACTCGGGCCGCGCGTCCCGGGCCGCCGGCGAGCTCTACGTCGTACGACCCGAGCTGCTTCTCGTGGCCCATCAACGCTCGGACTTTCCACGACCGCCCGTCCGCGGCGCGGACGGTCCTGTCCCAGTTGCCCCGCACGATGAAGTCGTGCTTCGTCGCAACGAGCGTGCAGAGCATCGCGGCGCTGTCGCCCTCGCGATCGACCAGGAAGGTGATTCGAGGCGCGCCCGACACCGCGCCGATCCGTTCGGCGCTCGTGTTCACGGCGTCGAGCCAGTGCCGAGTCTCCTTCTTGTCGATCGGGCGCTTCTTCGCCGGGCGGCGATTCGTGGGGCGTTGCACGGGTCGACGCCAGAAGACCTGCCGAAGGAGGCCAAGCGGAACGCCGTCGGTGGTGAGCGCGAGCGCCGAGATCACCTTCAGCCCGACTGCGCCGGCCTCGTACGTTCCCACCGCGCCAAGACCACGCTCGCCCGTGCGGTCGACGAACGAGAGACTCGAGCCGTCGACCGGCACCAGAATTCGCTCCTCCGTCGCGCACCTTCGCGCGAGAGTCTCGCCGACGCCGCGCTCGAGCGCGGCGGGGTCGACATGCTTGCTCTCGAGGAAGTCGTAGGCTCCCTGTCGCTCGGCGTCGTCCGTGAACACGGAGGTCACAGTACCGGCAGGAGCCATCGCCGCGGAAGCGGCAACCCGCACGAGGCGAGACGTCCTCCGGACGTCACCGAGTTCGACGCCACCGAACTGCTCCGCTGCCCACGCCGTCGGTTCCATCATGCGCGCTACGTCGCGCGGCGGCACCGCGATGGAAAGCACAATATGCATTATGCAACAATCAGACCGGCGTCGCCCCGTGGCGTCGAGCTGAGATGGAACCAATGGTCAGGTCCTTACCAGGACGCCTCCAAGAAATGGAAGACCGGCCACTTCTACGACGGCCTCACCTGGCACCGCGTCATCCCCGGCTTCGTCATCCAGGGCGGCGACCCGCAGGGTGACGGACGCGGCGGCCCCGGCTACGACCTGGTGAGCGAGAACCAGATCGACGAGCCCCTCGGCGCGCTCTCGATGGCCGCGGCGACCGCGCCGAGCGGCAGCCAGTTCTACATCGTGGTCGGGAAAGGCCCGAAGGCCGATTACAACGTCTTCGGCGCGTGCTCGACGGAAAGCGCCATCGCCCTCGCCAACGTCGCGCGCGACGCCAACGACGCGCCGAACACGCCAATCCACATGCTCAAGATCGAGATCGGACGGTGCCCGTGATCGAGTGGTCGGAGACGCATCTCTCGATCCGCGACTCGATCCGCAAGTTCTGCGACGCGGAGGTCAAGCCGAAGCTCCAGGCCATCGAGCACGAGGGAGAGCCGCCGTACGAGGTCCTCCGCAAGCTCGTCGCGACGTTCGGCATCGCCGACATGGCACGCATGACGTTCTCCGCGCAGATCGAGAAGCAGAAGGCGCGCGCCGAACGCGACCGACGCGGCGAGCCGGAGGTGCCGCGTGAGAAGCGCGTAGGCCCCAACCCGCAAGCCGGCATGGAGATGGCGATGCGGATGATCCCGATCATCGAGCTCTCGCGCCACAGCCCCGGGATGGTCACCGCCCTCGGCGTGAGCATGGGGCTGACCGCGAGCGCGATCATGGCG
>JALYSW010000373.1 GCA_030854615.1 Gemmatimonadota bacterium | reverse complement strand
CTTTCGATATTCATTCGCGAGACGCGCGAAGACCCGGCGCGGATTCTCGGCGAACTGTTTGCGGAGGTCTTCGATCAGGGCGGAGTTGGCCATGCAAGCCCCTCGGGGATGCCGCGCGGCGTTCGGCGGCTGGAAGTCGGTGAAGATACATGAATCTGACGATCGAAGTCAATCGGAAGTCATACGCTGCCTTGATTTTACGTCCCGCAATCCCATAACTTTGCTGGCTCAGCCCGCCCGTCCTCTCACGTGGTTGCAAGGAGTCAGGTACCGTGCTTCAAAGCATGCGGAGCGCCGCCAAGTGGATCTGGTGGGTGATCGCCATTCTCTTCCTCGGCACTTTCGTATTCCTCGATCAGTCGGGGTTGATCGGCAAGGCCAAGGTCACTGCGGGCACCTCGGTCGCCACGGTCAACGGAACCGAAATCAACTACGTCGATTTTGAGCGAGCGTCGCAGAACCGGATCCGGCAGGAGCAGGAGAGCTCGGGCGGCAAGTCGCTGACGCTGGATCAGGAGCGTCGCATTGAGGATGACACGTTCAACGAGATGGTCACGAACCTTCTCCTCGCGCAGGAGTACAAGCGTCGCGGCATTACCGTCTCCGATGCGGAGATCCAGCAGGCGGCCCTCGCCAGCCCCCCGCAACAGCTGCTCCAGAGCCCCGACTTCCAGACCGAAGGGCAGTTCGACTTCGAGAAATATCGTCGCTTCCTGACGAGCCCCATGGCGAGGCAGCAGGGCGTCCTGATCCAGCTCGAGGCCTACTACCGCGACGAGCTTCCCAAGCGGAAGCTGTTCGAACAGATCGCCGGCCCCGTCTTCGTGACCGATGCGCAGCTCTGGCGCGCCTACCAGGATGCGCACGATACCGCGCAGGTCTCCTACGTCGCCTTCGATCCGCAGACGATTCCGGACTCCGCGGTGCACGTGACGGACGCCGAACTCCACGCGTACTTCGACTCGCACCAGAAGGCGATGCAGGACCGTCCGGGGCGCGCGATCGTCTCCGTCATTACGATCCCGCGCACGGTAACGGCCGCGGATACGGCCGCCGCGCGCGCGAAGGCCGTGGCGATCCGCGCCGAGATCGCCGGCGGCGCGAAGTTCGACGACATCGCCAAGCGCGAGTCCGCCGACTCCGGCTCCGCCGTGAAGGGCGGACTGCTCGGCAAGACCGGCAAGGGTGCCTATGTGAAGCCCTTCGAGGATGCGGCGTACGCACTCAAGGTGGGCGAGCTGTCGGAGCCGGTCCTGAGCCCATTCGGCTTCCACATCATCAAGGTCGATGAGCGGAATGGCGACTCGATCACAGTGCGCCACGTACTCGTTCGCATTGTGCAGAGCGATTCGTCGGCGGCGCTCACGGACCGCCGCGCCGACTCGCTCTCCAAGGGCGCGAATCTCGACAAGCCCGCGGAGTTCGACAGCGTCGCTCGCGCGCTCGGCCTCAAGATAGGGCAGGTCACCGCTGTCGAGTCGGATCCGCTCACGTGGAACGGCGCCTACGTTCCCGGCGGCTCCGCCTGGGCATTCGGCGGCGCGAGGGTCGGCGAGACGAGCGATCTGATCGACGTCGATAATGCCTACTTTCTCGTGCGGCTCGATTCGCTGCGCGTTGGCGGAAAGCCGGAATTCGATGCAGTGAAGGACGACATTCGTCGCGAGGTGATTCGCACGAAGAAGCTCGACCTGCTGACGAACAAGGCACAGGCGCTCGTCACGGCGGTGCGCGGCGGACAGCCGCTCGAAGCAGCGGCGCAGGCAGCCGGGCTCAAGGTCGAGAAGTCCACGCCGTTCGCGCGCACCACCCAGGTACCCACACTCGGTCAGACCACCGAGGCGATCGGCGCCGCGTTCGGAGCGCCCGTCGGACAGGTCGCGCCGCCCTCGCGTGGACAGAACAACGTGATCGTCCTGCGCGTCGATCGGCGCACCGATGCCGATCGCGCCGTCTTCGAGAAACAGAAGATGGAGCAGCGGCAGCAAATGCTGCAGCGTGTTCGGGAACAGCGCGTGCAGCAGTACGTCTCCGCGCTGCGCGATGCGGCGAAGATCCAGGATGACCGCCGGCTCGTGAAGCAAGAGGCGCGGCAGGCGACGAGCTGAGCTCGAAGTATCGGACGAACAAAAGCGGGGCGACGCCGGAATTCGGCGCCGCCCCGCTCTTGCATCATCCAGCCTCGCTTCGAGTATGCGCCTCGAATACAACTGAATGGAAAAGCGACAAAAAACTGAAAAAAACACGGACCACAAGCGGAAACGACACGACGACGGCAGTTATCCGCTCGTTGTTCGTGCAGTCATCCGTTTTTTGTCGTCTTATCGACCGTTGACGTTTTTGTTCTTGCCCTTACAGGAGTCTACGATGACTAGATCAGCCGGCGCGGCTCGGGGCGGTTCTCTTCCGCCACCGCCGTGCTGTCGACGGTGCGCGGGGCCTCGCTGCGAAGCGCATCGGGGCGCGCCGGCGTCGTGACATCGTGCGTCACGTCGTTGATGTTCTTCTTGAATTCCTTGATTCCCTTCCCGAACGATGCCGCCACCTCCGGAATCCGCTTCGCGCCGAAGAGGAGGAGGATGACGACCATGATCATGAGAATTTCGCCGAAGCCCAGCTGACCGAACATACGTACCCCCTAGAAAAGCGAACGCGCGATGAGATAGGCCACGAGCACCCCGAGAAAGCTGAGGAGCGAGACGTCCAGCGCCACGGGCCCGATGGCGAATTTGATGATGATCAGATCAATCGAGAGGGCGCCCAGCTGAGGGGTCACTCCCGAAGTGAGAAACTCCTTCACGGCGCCCGCCGGCAGAAAGTGGCGAGCCACCTGCGTCATCAGACCGCCAACGATGAATCCGATCGTGAGTACGATGACATGAAACCCTGGCCGGTGCTTGGAAGATCCACGTGGCGGCATCACTGGGTTCGGTCGAGGGCGTAGGCAATCGCGTCGTAGAGCGCGCCGCGCGCCGGAGTGTCGGGAAGCTCCGCGAGCGCATGCTCGGCTTCGCGAGCATACTCGTCGCCGCGGCGACGAGCATAGTCCAGTCCGCCGCGATCGCTCACGATCTCCACCACACGCGCGATCTGCTCATCAGTCGGCTCCTGCGTGTCGAAGAGTCCGTCGACCTGACCGCGCTCCGCCGGCGACATCGTGCGCAGTGCGGCGATCAGCGGAAGCGTCACCTTGTGCTCGCGCAAATCGAGTCCGCACGGCTTGCCGGTGACGCGTTCATCCGAAGTGTAGTCGAGAAGATCGTCCGCAACCTGGAAGGCCATTCCCAACCGCTCGCCGTAGCGCGCAAGTGCCACGCGGCGCGAGCGCGCCCCCGCAAGCGCACCGATCTCGCACGCCGCCGAGAGCAGCGATGCCGTTTTCGAGCGGATGAGTGCCTCGTAATCATCTTCGGTGAAGCCAAGCGCATCGAGCGCCGTGAGCTGGCGCATCTCGCCGACGGTCATCGCGTTGGTCGCGTCCGAGAGGACGCGGAGCACTTCGAGGTCGCTCGCGCGCACGAGCTCCACCACCGCGCGCGAGTACAGGAAGTCGCCCATGATCACCGAGACCTGATGACTGAAGAGCGAATTCACGGTCGGCATGCCGCGACGAAGCGCGGAGTGATCGACGGAGTCGTCGTGCACGAGTGTCGCGAGATGCACGAGCTCGAGGATCGCGGCGAGCGTCGTCGCGCGCGCCTCTTCCTGCCCCTCCACCGCGCTCGCGAGGAGCACGAGCGTCGGACGGAACATCTTCCCCTTCATCAGGAGGAGGTGGCTGTTGACCTCGTCGATCAGCGGGAGCTGCGAGAGGATGATGCGCCGCAGATCCTCCGAGACGCGGTCGAGCCGCGAGCGCACAGGAACCTGAATGTCGGCAAGGGTCGGCGTCATGGTCTGGCGGGCGCGTACGGACGCGCTCATTTCGCCTTCCGCTCGACGGCCGATAGCCGCTCGCCCACATCCCTGAATTGAATGTCCACCGTGAAGACTCGCTCGTAGTAGCCCACCGCATCCCCCCACTTCTGCAGCGATTCCGAAGCATAACCCAGCAGATACAGAACGCCGACGAGGGTGTCATCGCTGGCGTCTGCGTCGCCCAGCGCACGCAGCAGGATCGTCATCGCGATCTGATACTGCCGCTTCTCGACGAAGCACTGCCCCAGCGCCTCGTACGTCCGCACACGCTGCTCGGTTCCACGCAGCGCTTTCTGGAACTCACTGATGGCTTCGTCGAGCAGCCCCATCTCCTTGTAGGCGACGCCGAGGTCGTAGTGGCTCTCGTGATCGGTGTCGTCGACGTTGGAGGTGACGCCCTGCTTGAACTTGGTCAGCATGTCGGCGAAGTCCTGCTGCTCCTGCGGCTCCTCTTCGCCAGCCGCAACCATGCGCGTGTTCTTCGGCGGCTCCTCGTCGCGGAGCCACTCGGAGAGATTGACGAAGTTCTCGTCGCTCGACGCGGCGATGGGCGGCCGCGCGGGCGGCGCAATCGGCTCACGACGCGGAGGCTCCGGCAGCGCGGTTTCGAGCGCGGCGAACAGCTCTTCGTCGATCGGGAGCGTGCTCGATGTGCGCTCGACCTCGAGAGCCAGCGGAATCGGCTCGGGCTCCACCACCACTGGCGCGGGCACCGGCGTCGGGACCGGCGCGCGCTTCGCG
>JALYSW010000370.1 GCA_030854615.1 Gemmatimonadota bacterium | reverse complement strand
GGGGTCGTGAGTGCGAGTGGCGGGGCGACGCAGTGGCTCGCGGTGCCGGGAGAGCCGCGCGAGCACTACATCGCGCGGCTCGAGTGGGCCGCGAGCTCGGACGAGGTGGTGCTGCAGCAGCTCGATCGGCGCCAGCATACCAACCTCGCCATGCTCGGTGACGCGCGCACGGGGGCGGTGCACACCGTGCTCACGGAGAAGGACAGCACGTGGGTGGATGTCGTCGATGACCTGCGGTGGCTCGACGGTGGCAAGCGCTTCACGTGGTTGAGTGAGCGCGATGGCTGGCGGCGATTGTACAGCGTAGCGCGGGATGGCTCTTCGATCCATCCGATCACGACGGGCGCGTTCGATCTGCAGAATCCGAGCGCGGCGTTCGGGGAGCCGTACGTCGTCGGCGTCGACAGCGCGGCGGGGTTCATTTACTTCACGGCGTCGCCCGATGCGCCGACGCAGCTCTACCTCTATCGCTCGCGGCTCGATGGCACGGGGAAGGCGGAGCGTGTGACGCCAGCGGGGCAAACGGGGGTGCACGAATACACGGTGGCGCCGGGTGGACGGTTCGCGCTCCATCGCTATTCGACGTTCACTACGCCGGCGGTGTACGAGCTGGTGAAGCTGCCGAGCCATGCGGTGATCCGGACGTTGGTGGACAATGCGGCGTTGCGCACGACGCTCGCGACGCTCGACCGCGGCAAGGTGCAATTCCTGCGCGTCCCCGCGCGCGACGGGACGCTACTCGATGCGTGGGTGATGACGCCTCCGGGGTTCGATCCGAAGAGGAAGTATCCGGTGCTCTTCGACATCTACGGCGAGCCGGCGGCGCAGACGGTGCTGGATGAGTGGGGCGGGGACTACCTCTGGCATCTGATGCTGACGCAGCGGGGCTACATCGTGGCGAGCATCGACAATCGCGGAACGCCGGCGCCGCGCGGGCGTGCGTGGCGGCGGAGTATCTACGGAGCGATCGGCGTGCTGTCGAGCCAGGATCAGGCGGACGGCGCGCGCGCGCTCGCAAAGGCGCTGCCGTACGTGGACTCGACGCGCATCGGCGTGTGGGGGTGGAGCGGCGGCGGATCGCAGACGCTCAACCTGCTGTTCCGGTCGCCGGAGCTGTACAAGGTTGGGATGTCGGTGGCGCCGGTGCCGGATCAGCGGCTCTACGACACCATCTACCAGGAGCGCTACATGGGGCTGCCGCAGGAGAATGCGGATGGCTACAGGCGCGGCTCGCCGCTGACGTACGCCGCGCAGCTGCGGGGCGACCTGCTCGTGGTGCATGGCAGTGCGGATGACAACGTGCACTATCAGGGGACGGAGCGACTGGTCAACGCGCTCGTGGCGGCGGACCGTCCGTTCACGATGATGGTCTATCCGAATCGCTCGCACTGCATCTGCGAGGGCGAGGGGACAAGGCTGCATCTCTACTCGCTGCTGACGCGCTACCTCGAGTCGCATCTGGCGGCGGGTGCGAGGTAGGCGGGCGGTACACACGCGTCAACAGCTGGAGATACGGACAGAAAACGGAGGGGAGTACGGACAAAAAACGGACTACTACTCCCGCGGGGGTAATTGGAGTTGACCCGGTTCAGTAGACACCTCACTGTACGTGATACGGAGGTGTTGCATGAGACAATCTGGCGAGAGTGAGACTGGACGACGCGTGAAGCGGACCTTCAGTGCGGAGTTCAAGCAAGAGGCCGTCGAGTTGATGCGACGTCGGCGTCTCGATGGGATCAGTCTCTCGCATGTCGCCCGCGGGCTGGACATTGGGCCGGGGCTGCTGTGGGAGTGGGCGCAGAAGCTCGACGGCGGGGGCGATGCCGCTCCCGGACGGTCGCTGGGCGAGACGCCGGAGGACGAAATTCGGCGCCTGCGCCGGGAGAATGCGCTGTTGCGAGAGGAGCGGGCGTTCGCAAAAAAAGCGCTGGTGTTCTTTGCGCGCGAGTCGCCGTGAAGTACGCCTGTCTCGCTCGCCATCGGGACGAGCATGCGCTGCGACTCATGTGTCGGGTGGTCGACGTCTCGCCGTCCGGGTTTTACAAGTGGCGCCTCCGCGAGCGCAGCGCACGCGCGCAGGCCGACGAGGCGCTGCTGCTCCGAATACGCGACGTCTTTCGCGAGAGTGACGGGACGTACGGTGCGCCCCGGATCCATCGGGATTTGGAGGACGAGGGTGTGCATGTGGGGCAGAAACGAGTCGCCCGCCTCATGCGCCTGGACGGCTTGGTCGCGCGGACGCCGCGCGCCTGGGTGTCCACCACCGACTCGACGCACGACGAGCCGATCGCGGAGAACCTGTTGGACCGGGAGTTTGCCGTGGCGGCGGTGCCCGGCGTCGATCGCGTGTGGGTCAGCGACATCACGTACATCCCGACCCGTATGGGCTTTCTCTTTCTCGCGGTGGTGCTCGATCTCGCCTCGCGCCGCGTCGTGGGCTGGGCGATGCGCAAGGACCTGTCCGCGGCGCTCGCGCTCAGTGCGCTCCGCATGGCGGTGCAGGCACGGCGTCCGGCCCCCGGCCTGCTGCATCATTCCGATCGCGGGGTGCAGTACGCCTGTGGCGCGTATCGGGAATTCCTGGCAACCCACGGCCTCCGGGCCAGCATGAGTCGCAAAGGCAACTGCTGGGATAATGCCGTCGCGGAAAGCTTCTTCGCGACGCTCGAGTGGGAGCTCATTGACCGGTGCGACTGGCGCACGCACGAGGAAGCGCAGCACGCGATCTTCGCATACATCGAAACGTGGTACAATCGCCGCCGCCGGCACTCCAGCCTCGGCTATCTGACTCCCGCGCAGTACGAAACCCAGCTCCATGCACAGGTGGCATAATCGTTCGTAACCCTGTGTCTACAAAAGCGGGTCAAGCCCA
>JALYSW010000360.1 GCA_030854615.1 Gemmatimonadota bacterium | reverse complement strand
CGACGACGGGACCCTCCGTGAGCGTGAAGCCATCCTCCGTCGCGAGACGAAGATGCAGCTCTTCCCAGATCCGGTCGTCGGGCCAGTCCTCGAGCGTGTCGGTGCGATCGCACTGCACGTAGAGACGCGTGAGCGTCGGCGAGCGCATGCTGTGGAGCGCGAAGCCGCGATCGTGCGACGCGTAGATGAGCTCCTCGGACGAGGGCGCGACGTTGGCGAGGATTCCGACCCAGCCAAAGGGATACTCGCGCTCGTAGCGCCTGAGGTGATCGGCGGGAATCGTCTCGCGCGAGACGCCGTGGAAGCCATCGCAGCCGGCGATGAAGTCGCACTCGAGCTCGATCGACTCGCCAGCGATCGTGTAGCGGAGCTTCGGCACGCTGGAGCTCACATCGTGCGCGCTCACATCCTCGACCTCGAAGTGGAGCCGAGCGCCGCCGGCGATGCGCGCGGCGATGAGATCCTTCACGACCTCCTGCTGTCCATAGACCGTGATCGTGCTGCCGCCGGTGAGCTCGTCGAAGGCAATGCGATGATCGTGGCCCTCGAAGCGTAGCGCGATGCCGCGATGGACGAGCCCCTCGCGATCCATGCGCTCGCCGATCCCGGTGTCGCGCATGAGCTGCACCGTTCCCTGCTCGAGGACACCCGCGCGCACGCGCTTCTCGATGTACTCGCGGCTGCGCCGCTCGACGATCACGGAGTCGATTCCCGCGCGCGCAAGGAGATGCGAGAGCATGAGTCCCGCAGGCCCCGCGCCGATGATGCCGACCTGCGTCCGCTCCTTCATCCGCTATCTCGCCCGCGTCGTCGAGTTGATCTCGGCCAGCAGCCCGGCCACGATGCGGAAGGCCGCATTCGACGCCGGCACGCCGCAGTAGATGGCCTGCTGCAGGAGGATCTCCTTCACGTCGTTCGCGGAGAGATCTCCGGACGCGAGAGCCGCGCGGACGTGCATCGCGAGCTCCTCCGGCTGGTTGAGCGCGACGAGCGTTCCGATGACGAGCACGCGCCGCGTGCGCGTATCGAGCCCGGGGCGTGTCCAGATCTCGCCCCAGGCGTACCGGGTGATGAGGCTCTGAAAGTCCTCGGTGAGCTGCGTGGTCGACGCAATCGCGCGATCGACGTGCGCGTCGCCAAGCACCTTGCGGCGCCTCGCCATGCCCGCGGCGTGCGGATCATCGGGGGTGTCGCTGGTCGTCATGATCTCCTCGGTGCGTGCGGCTCATTCGCCATCGCGATATTTCTCGTGCGCGGCCAGTGCGTCGCCGATGAACGTCGCGCTCGCGCCGAGGTAATGCGCGGGCTCCAGGAGGCGCTCGATCTCCTTGCGGCTCAGCTGCTCGGTGACCTCGGGCATGTCGGCGAGCACATCGGCGAGCGGCCGATGCTCCGCGAGAGCGCGCCTGCTCGCGTCGCCGATAGTTTGATGGGCGTCAAACCGTCCTATGCGCATCGCCAGGGCCATCGACACGGATTCCGCGAGCGAAACGCCCTGCGTCAACTCCAGATTCGCGCGCATACGCTGCGCGTCGACCTCGAGCCCGCCGAGCATCTCGGCGGTGTGGCGAGCGGCCCCTCCCGCGAGGCGCACGATCCGGGGCAGCGTCTCCCACTCGGCCTGCCACCCGCCGAGCGCGCGCTCGTGCTCGTTCGGCATCGCGGCAAGCATCGTCGCGACGAGCCCGGGCACGCGGACCGATGCGGCGAGCACGACGGATGCGCCGACGGGATTTCGCTTCTGCGGCATCGCGGACGAGTCGCCCTTCCCTTCCTCGGCGGCCTCGAACGCCTCGGCGACTTCGGTCTGCGAGAGGAGCGCGATGTCGCGCGCGATCTTCCCCATCGTGCCAACGGCGACGCCGAGCGCGCAGGCGAGATCCGCGAAGCGATCGCGATGCGCATGCCAGGGGAGGTCGCTCTGCCGCAGTGCGAGCTCGTTCGCAAGCATCGCGGTCAGCTCGATTCCCCGATCGCCGTACGATGCGAGCGTCCCCGACGCGCCGCCGAACTGCAGGAACATCGCGTCGTCGAGCGCGAAGTCGACGCGCTCGTGCACGCGATCGAGCGCGGCAAGCCATCCGGCTGCCTTGAGTCCGAAGGTGATCGGCGTGGCGTGCTGCAGCCAGGTGCGGCCGGCCATCACGGTCGTCGCATGCCGCTCGGCGAGCTGCGCCGCCGCGTCGGCTGCGCGCGCGATGGAGTCCGCGACGATCTGCACTCCGATGCGAAGCTGCAGCACCGTGGCAGTATCGATGATGTCCTGACTCGTCGCGCCCCAGTGCACGTAGCGCGCGGCGTCGGCATCGATTCGCGCGACGTGCGCGGTGATCTCCTTCACCAGTGGAATCGCGAGATTCCCCGCCTTCGCGGCGCCGGCCGCAAGCGCGTCGAGGTCGTACTCATCCTCCTTCGTGCTTTTTGAGATCGCATCCGCTGCGCTCTGGGGGATGATGCCAAGCGCGGCCTGCACGCGCGCGAGCGCGCCCTCGACGAAGAGCATCTCCTCGACGTGCGCGGCGTCGGTGAAGTGCTCGTCGACCGCCGGATCGCCCACCAGGGCGTCGTAGATCATCGCGCGCACTCAGACATCGAAGAAGACAGTTTCATTGTCGCCCTGAAGGACGAGATCGAATTCGTAGCTGCCATCGCCCTGTGCGCGCGCGACGAGCGTGCGGCGGCGATCCGCGGGGACGAGCTGCAGGATCGCATCGCCTGGCGTCGACGGTTCGTCCTCGAAGTACACGCGCGTGACGAGGCGCGTGAGGATGCCGCGGGCGAGGATGCCGAGCAGCAGGTGCGGCGCCTGCAACGTGCCATCGGGCCCCGGGACGCGTCCCGGCATGACCGTCTCGATCGCAAAGCGTCCGCCCTCATCGGTGGGCGCGCGGCCGTAGCCGTCGAAGTTGGGATCGAGCGGCTTCGACTGATGATCGTCGGGGTGTGCGTACTTCCCCGCGGCGTTGGCCTGCCAGATCTCGACGAGCGCATCGGGGATCGGTGCGCCCTCGCCATCGCGCACCGTGCCCTCGATCGTGATGTGCCGCCCGATCGCATTCTCGGTGGCGATGCGCGCGCAGCCTTCCACGCGCAAACAGATCGCGAAGAAGGGGCCGACCGTCTGGAACGGCGTCAGCTCAGCCATGTCGATCTTCCATTGGAGTGGCCTGACGGCCGCGAAGAACGATGTCGAAGCGATAGCCGAGTGCGCGCTCGGGCTGCGTGAGCGAGAGATCGAAGTTGGCGATGAGCCGCTCGCGACCGCGCGGATCGGGCACACTATTGTAGATCGGATCGAGCGCCAGCAGCGGGTCGCCGGGAAAGTACATCTGCGTGACGAGGCGCGTGAGAAAGCTCGGCCCCCACAGCGAAAAGTGGATGTGCGCCGGCCGCCACGCATTCGAGTGGTTGAGCCACGGATAGGCGCCGGGTTTGATCGTGAGGAAGCGATAGCGCCCCTCACCATCCGTCATCGCGCGCCCCGCGCCGGTGAAGTTCGGATCGAGGGGTGCGTCGTGCCGGTCGACGCGATGTGCGTAGCGGCCGGCGGCGTTCGCCTGCCAGAGCTCGACGAGCGAATCGCGGACGGGTCGCCCGTCCTCATCGATGACGCGCCCCTCGACGATGATGCGCTCGCCGATCGGCTCACCGCGTCCGCGATTGGTGAGATCGTGATCCTCGGCCGTCACCGATGCGTGTCCGTATACCGGGCCGGTGAGCTCCGAGAGCGTCTGCGGCACGATGACGAGCGGCTGCCGCGGATGGCGGAGCGCCGTGCCGCGATAGCCCGCGAAGTCCCGCGGAGGGTGTACGTCGTCGCCGGGGCGGCGGTAGTTGGCGCCGGACATCAATGCACTCGGGGTAGCAGACGCTGAAAGGTGACGTGCGAACGATGTTTCCGCACGGTGCGCGCGGCAACTCGCAGCCCCGACGCCTCGCGCGGTTGAAGGTTCGTTCCACTTGCTACACATTGAGACATGATTGAAACCTTCCTGATGGAGCGCATGCAGTCGACGTACGAGAACGTCGTCGACTTCGACCTGAGCGAGTCCGGTGTCCGCCCCGTGACGCTCAGAGAGATGGTGAAGTACGGCTTCGACCTCGACGCGCTCATGGACTCACCGCTTGGCTACAGCCAGTCGAACGGCACGATCGAGTTGCGCGAGCGCATCTCGGCGCTCTATCCGGGCTCGACGATCAATCACGTCGAGGTCACGAATGGAACGTCGGAGGCCAACTACATCCTTGCGCTGACGCTGCTTCGCGCGGGAGATATCGTCGCGCTCCAGATTCCGAACTATCTCCAGCTGTGGGGTGTGCCGCGCAGCCTTGGCGCCACGGTCGAGCGCTTCGAGCTCGAACGTGTGGATGGCACGTGGGAGATCGACTGGACGGCGTTCGAGCGCGCGGTGACGCCGAAAACGCGATTCGTCTACATCACGAATCCGAACAACCCGACGGGCTCCGTGCTCTCGCGGAAGGCGATGGAGCGGATCGTCAAGCGCATCGACGAGGTCGGCGCGTACCTCATCGCGGACGAGGTATATCAGGGCGCCGAGGTCGAGGGCGAGCGCACCCCTAGCTTCTGGGGAATGAGCGATCGCGTCATCGTGACGAGTGGACTCTCGAAGGCGTACGGAATTCCGGGGGTGCGCATCGGCTGGATGGTCGGACCGCCGGAGATCATCGCGTCGTGCTGGACGCAGCATGATTACATCACGATCTGTCCGAACAAGATCTCGGATCACATCGCGCGCGTTGCGGTGTCGCCGGATGTGCGCGCGTCGCTCTACGCGCGCACGCGGACGGTACTGCGCGAAAATCTGCCCATCCTGCAGGAGTGGGCGGCGGAGATGGGCGACTTCTTCGAGTACACGCCGCCAACGGCGGGCGCGATCGTGTTCATGAAGTACAACTCTGATGCGCCGAGCATTCCGCTTGCGGAGCGCATTCTGAAGGAGCAGTCGACGCTGATCGTGGCTGGGCTGCAGTGCGGGCTCGAGGGATACATGCGCGTGTGGCTCGGCTCCAGGCCCGAGTATCTGCGGGATGGACTCGCGCGGCTGCGCACGGGACTCGCACCGCTGATCGGCGTCGGCGTCTAACCGGCGCGCACCCGTGGCCGCGTCGCTGCCGCAACCGATCGTCGTCAGCGCGGACGAGTGCGAGCGCGCGGTGCTCGTGCCCGAGCTCATCGAGGAGATCGCCGCGGGCTTCATCGCGTATACCAGCGGAAAGGTCGTCGTGCCGCCCGTCGGTCATCTCGGATTCACGGAGCCTGCGGGCGACGTGCATCTGAAGTACGGCTACGTGAAGGGCGGCGACGTCTTCGTCATCAAGGTGGCTGCCGGCTTTCCGCAGAACTCGGCGCGCGGGCTGCCGACGGGCGACGGATGCATGCTCGTGTTCAGCAGCCACACGGGATTTCTCCTCGCGGTGCTGCTGGATCGCTCGCGGCTGACCGATCTGCGCACCGCCGCCGCGGGAGCCGTGGTGGCGCGCGCGCTGGCGCCGCAGGCGGTGAAGCGCATCGGCATCATCGGCACGGGAGTGCAGGCGCGGCTGCAACCGATGATGCTGCAGCACGTGACGACGTGCCGTGACGTTGCGCTGTTCGGGCGCTCGGCCGAGCGCGCTGCGAAGTGTGCGGCTGATCTCGGCACGATGGGGTTTCGCGTGCGTGTGTGCGTGAGCGCGGAGGAGGTTGCCGAGGGGTCGGAGATCATCGTGACGACGTCGGCGTCGCGGGGCGCGCACTTTCGCGCGGCGTCGGTGCGTCCGGGCACGCACATCACGGGGATTGGCGCGGATTCGCCGGGGAAGCAGGAGCTCGACGTCGCGCTCTTCGCACGCGCCGAGATCGTCGTGGCGGACAGCATCGCGCAGTGCGCCGACCATGGTGATCTCGCACCGGCGCTGGCTGCCGGCGCGATCACGCTCGATCGCGTGCGAGAGCTCGGCGCGGTGCTCGCGGATGCGCGGCTGGGGCGGACGAGCGAGGAGCAGCTCTCGATCGCGGATCTCACCGGCGTCGCGGTGCAGGACATCGTGATCGCGAGCCACGTGCTGCGGCGCCGTGCCGAACCCTCAGGCTGATTCTTGACGACAGGAGGCGCGGAAGATAGGATTGAGCAGAATCGAGCCGCGAGCTCGGCGACTTGTCACTGGTGATGGAGCTCACCCATAACCGCCGGGCACCTTACGGCTAATGGCTCCTACGCAACGACCTGCGTAGGAGCCATTTGTCATCACGGACGCAGGCACCGCGAATAGAAGAGGTGAAGGTGAGACTATTCTGGGCGATCGCAGTCGGCGCCGCCGCGGGCGGCGTATCCCGATTTTATCTCGGCTCCGCAATCCAGCAGCGCCTCGGGGCTTCGTTTCCCTGGGGCACGATCGCGATCAATATCACGGGCAGTCTCCTGTTGGGATTTCTGATTCGGTACGCACTGGCGACGCCCGCGATCTCGCTCGAAGTTCGTGCGATGCTCACGGTGGGTTTCTGTGGAGGCTACACGACGTTTTCGTCGTACAGCTACGAAACGGTGGTTCTTCTCGAGGAGGGACAGTTCGGACGCGCCACGGCGTACGCGGTCGGGAGTGTAGTGCTGGCGCTACTCGCCACCTTTGCCGGTATGATGCTGGCACGCGAGCTGATCGCCTTTCGGCAACGATTCTGACGAGGGCCGCATGGATACGGCGAACGATGTACACGAGCTGTTGCGCATCTTCATCGGCGAGCGCGACAAGTTCGAGGGAAAGCCCCTCTACCAGGCGCTCGTCGAGCTGCTTCGATCGAAGCACTTCGCCGGAGCAACGGTGCTGCGCGGGATAACGGGATTCGGGGAAAGCGCGAAGCTCCATACGGACCGCTTCGAGATGCTGTCGCTCGACATGCCGATCGTCGTCGAGTGCGTCGAAAGCGTGGAGAACATCGAAGCCGTGCTGCCGGAGATCGAGCGCATGGTCGGGGGTGGACTCATCACGCGCGAAAACGTGCGAGTCGTGCTCCATCGACCCGGGGCGCCGACCGAATCATGACAGGCGTTGCGCTCAGCGCAGCCTGAATCGGTCGGCAATACGTAAATCCGCGGCTGCCTATCCCGGCGTCGGCACCCGAAACCGGCAATTCGGTGACCCGTTGCGATCACACGACTCGACGACGGGCGTACCCGTTACTTCCGTGAGGATTTGCTCCACTGCGTGGCACGTCTCGGAACATGCGGTGACCGCTTCGGAGAGCGGACAGCCATGTCCGCGAATGACGAAGCCGTTCTCTTCGCGAACGACGTCGGTGGATCCACCGAGCTCGTTGAGCAGCTCCGAACCCGCGTGCACGCGCGCCTCGAGGGAGCCCGTCGCCTCCTCGGGCGCCATGCGATGGCCAACGCGCTGTAGCAGACGCTTCATCGCATCGGGCGTTTTATGCGTACGCAGCTCCGCAAGCAGCGCTGCGAGCAGCGGAGAATAGGCTCGCGAGAAGAGCGGCTGTGCACCGGGAGCGATGGCGTAGAGTGTCGCGGGCTTGCCGACGCCACCGTCGCGGCGGGCGCCGCGCGGCTCGACGAGCTGCTCGCGCACGAGGATGATGAGGTGCGCGCGCACGGCATTGTCCGTGAGCCCGAGCTCCGCGGCGAGCTCGTCGACAGTGCGATGGCCGCCGCGCAGCAGCGCGACGATGTTCCCGCGGGTCGTGTTGCCGTACTCTCGCTCCCATACGCTCATGAGCCCTCCCCCGTCGCGTGCCGATGGACCGTGTGACAAACATGCACGTTCGTCCGCTGGATGCGCCGCACCGAATGAGGCGCTGGTGCTGTCTTCTCTGCATCCTAGCCCCCGAAAATCAATAAGTCAAGGAAAACCTTGACAAATTATTTCCACACCGCCTTATTAAACGAGCGCGGGCGGTTGCGCCCCGAATGGCGGCGATCTCCCCCGCGCGAAACCGTTCGTACGGAGTGGACCATGCGAGTGACCTCATATCTGACAGCTGCCATTGCCATCACTGCTCTTTCGCTCGCGCCAACGGTGGCCAGCGCCCACGTCTCGCGGTCAGCGGCGATGGACGACCCGACGATCGCCGCGATCTTCGATGCCGCGAACACCTGGGACATTGAGACGAGCGAGATCGCGGTGAAGAAGGGCTCGACGAAGGAAGTGCGCGATCTCGCCGCCATGTTCGTGAGGGATCACAAGAACGTCCGCCAGCAGGGACGCGACCTCGTCAAGAAGCTCGGCGTCACGCCCACGCCACCGAAGGACTTCGCGCTCGCTACCGACCACGAGCAGGCGATGAAGACGCTGAAGAGCACGAGTGACAAGGCGTTCGACCGCGCGTTTCTGACGCACGAGGTGTCGTTCCACAAGGCGGTTATCGACGCCATCAACGGCACGCTCCTCCCGGCGACGCAGAACGCCGAGCTGAAGGCGCTTGAGGTGGCCGTCGCCCCCGCGTTCACCGCGCACATGTTGGCTGCACAGCGCCTGCTCGACGGGATGAAGTAGTCGTCGCGAAAGTTCGCGCCACTCGAAAGCACGAAGGGGCAGCGAGCGCACGCTCGGCTGCCCCTGTTTTTCTTCCCACCACGCTGGCGCGATCGCTATCTCACGTCGCCACAATAGCCGGTCGCCGCGCGCGCGAGGATCGCCGCCAGGCGCTCCACGGACTCCAGATCCACCCATTCCCTGGCCGCATGAGCACCGGCGCCCGCCGGCCCGATGACGACGGTCTCGATGCCGGCCTCGGCGATCAGCGCGGCGTCCATCCAGTACGAGTGGCCGATGATCGTCGGCGCCGCACCGAGCTCCGCGGTCGCAGCTGCGTTCACCGCTTCGACGATGCTCGACCGCGGCCTCGCCTCAAACGATCCGCGTGACAGTAGCGGGCGCACGCGCGCACGAAAGTTGGGATCGTCGGCCGCGAGCGTATCGAGCAGCCCCTGAATCTCGGCGAGCGCACCCGCTTCCGTCTCGCCGGGAATCGTGCGCCGCTCGATCTCGAGACGGCAGTGCGCGGCATACGTGCTGGTGCCGCTGCCGCCGAGGATCACGGCGGCGTGCAGCGACGGCGGACCGACGAGCGCGTGCGGCGCGCGCTTTCGCAGCTCACGCTCGAGGATGTCGAGACGTCCGAGGAAGCGACCCATCGCCATGTTCGCATCGATGCCTTCCTCGAAGCGGCTGCCATGCGCCGCGCGTCCTTCGACCTCGACCTCCATCCAGCAGAACCCCTTGTGCGCGAGGCACAGCTGGAGCTCGGTCGCCTCGGTGACGATCGCGGCGTCGGTGCGGACGTGGCTCAGCACCTCGCTCATCCCGATGCTGGCAACCTCCTCGTCCGCCACGCCTACGAGCACGATGTCGCCGGCGAGCGGCGCACCGGAATCGACGAGGGCCTTCACTGCGGCGATGCACGCGGCGACGCCGCCCTTCATGTCGTAGGTTCCGCGCCCGAACATCCGGCCGTCCTTCACGCGGCCGCTCAGCGGAGCCTTCATCCCGTCGATACCGACCGTGTCGATGTGGCCGTAGAGCATGAGCGAGCGCCCATCCCCGGTGCCGCACAACCGCCCCACGACGCTCGTGCGCTGCGGCGCGGCATCGTGGAGCGATACCTCCATCCCGAGCGCGCGCAGCACGCCAGCGAGATGCGCAGCGATGGCCTCCTCGTTCGTCGATCCGTCGCTGAACTTCGGATTGACGGAGTTGATCCTGACGAGTGCCGCGAGAGTCTGTTCGAGATGCGAACGGTCGATCTGCATGCGTCGCAAATCCGGGGAGACGAATGAGCTTCGTTCCCCAGATTACGACAGCGCTGCACCCCTCGCTACAGCGATTTCAGATATTGCACGAGGTCGGCCTTCTGCTGCGCGGTGAGGCCGAGCGCCTTCTTCGTGTCGTAGAGCTCGACGACGGCATCGAGAGTCGGGGCGATGCCGTTGTGGAAGTAGGGCGCGTGCTGCCACACTCCGCGAAGCGGTGCGGTGCGATACATCTTCGTCGCGCTGCGCGACGCGTAGCTCGGCGCGTCCCCCGGCTCGGGCTCGCTGACGACCTCCGACGGCGAATGCAGCCTCAGGTTCGCATCGGTGAAGGTTGCGCCAACGTGACACTGCGCGCACTTCCCGGGGCCGACGAACACCGCCCGGCCGCGCGCGGCCGCTGCGGGATCGAAGCTCCCCGACGGCGGCGGTGGCGCGGCGATGCTGAGCTGGTACGCCTGCAGCGCCGGAAGCTTGTCGCTGATGAGATCCGGCGGCGTGTTGTTCACGTTCACGCCGACGAGACGCGGGTCGCTGAAGGTGCCGTGTCCGTGCATCTGCGTCACGCCGACGTAACGGTTCCAGTAGGCCACGTCATCGCCGTCGCCCGTCGAGGTGATCTTGTGAATCCCCTCGAGGCCGTACGCCGGCGGAATGACCTGCGGCCCGTTCTTCCCATCGAAATTGTAGCGAGGATCGTACTTTCCCGCGCCCCACGAGTTGTACACCGCTTTCTGCGCGGGCGTGAGTGCGGGGGAGAGGGCGATGATCGCGCCCGGGTTGAGATCGCGATTCGGCCACCCGTCGAGCCGCTTGCCGATGCCGGGCGCGAAGGAGTTGTCCGCGGTGGAGTGACAGAACGCGCAGGTGATGCCGACGCGTACGAGCGAGTCGTGGTCGCCCGCGCTCACGACCGTGCCCTTCAGCCCGATCACCGCATTGAGCTTCAGGAGCGCGACGGTCGTCGCGGGGCTCGTGAGGCTGATGGCGCCGCTCTGGATCCCCGCCACGACAGCTGGCGGCAGCGAGTCGGTGTCCACCTTGAGCCCGACCGCGAGCGCCGTCGTTGGGTCGACGGCGCTCATGATCACGAGATTCATGTGCAGCGTGTCCGTCCAGAACGACTCGTCGCCGAAGGTATCGAAGCGGAAGATGTCCTTCCCCTGCGCGACGAGCGCGGGATCGGGGGGCGAATCCGTCGGACCGTTGTTGCCGCACGCACAGAGCCCGACGACCATCGACGCGGCGACGATCGCATGGCAGATGACTCGGTTCGATGTCCTGATCAACAGCATGAACGCTCTCCTGAGCCGCAACCCGGCTCCTCACTGTTCGGCTAACACTTCTCATGGGAGGAATGCAGCCAGACGGTACGCTTTTGGGGTGAGCGTTGCGCGGC
>JALYSW010000342.1 GCA_030854615.1 Gemmatimonadota bacterium | reverse complement strand
GGGGGACCACGGAATGTCATCGATGCATCGGACGCTCACGGGCGAAGTTCTCGTCAATCACCTCACGGACGACGAGATGCTCATCGACCGCTCGCTCGTGGAGATGCATGGCCGCAGCGCGCGAACGCTCATCAAGGAAGGGCCGCTTCGAATCACGATGATCGCCCTCGGCCCGAATGGATCGCTCCCGGCGCACTCGACCCCCGGCCCGATATCCGTTCAGCTGCTCGAGGGAGACATCACCTTTACTGCAGCGGGAAACGACTATCCGCTGGCCGCCCGCGATCTCCTCGTGGTCGCCGCCAACGTCGAGCACTCAGCGCGCTCGAGCGGCGGCGGAGCCTTTCTGCTCACCGTCGTCCACGACACACAGCCGGCCTGATCACTAGTTCGACGATCGCTGCGGCACGCTGACCGATGCGATCGGGATGACCTCCTCACCGGTGGTCACCCACACCCGATCGTCCGGCTTCGCCTCGATATCCGCGAGCCCCGTGAACTCGCCGAACGCGGGGAGCACCCCGCACTCCGCTCCAAACCAGTAGCAGGGCACGCGCACGCGCTCGCGCCCCACGCCGTACAACCGTGCGCCGGGGTGTACGTGCCCCGCGAGCACGTACGCGCCTGGCACCGTCGTGGGATGATGCGCGAACGCGAAGAGGCCGTCGATTACGGGACCATCTGCGCACTCGATGTCCAG
The DNA here is from genome assembly GCA_030854615.1 of Gemmatimonadota bacterium. Lineage (GTDB taxonomy): Bacteria > Gemmatimonadota > Gemmatimonadetes > Gemmatimonadales > Gemmatimonadaceae > FEN-1250. The sequence goes on along the minus strand of JALYSW010000342.1, from coordinate 2,553 downwards.
CGACTCCGGTGGATCGCCCGCGCGGCGATCGTGGTTCCCCCGCACGAGGAGCATCGCGACCGACGAGTGTCCGGCGCGCCATTCCTCGATCGCGCGCAACGTCTCCGGGTGGCGTCCCTCGCGCGCATGGAGAAAGTCGCCGAGAAAGACGATCCGATTGGCGCTCGTCGCCCACAGAAGAATGTCGAGGCGCGTCAGTGTCATCGCGGTCGTCTCCTCGGGGACGAAGATCCCCGCCGCGCGAAACGTCGCAGCCTTCCCGAAGTGCGGGTCAGCCACGAGCAGCGTGGACGTCCGGTGCCAGAAGACTGCGTGGTCGGGAAGGAGCTCGAGATCTTCTCCGGACACCCGCATGCGTTCCGATCCGGTGACCAGCGGCGTCATCCCTTGCCAGCCGCGCGTTCGAGTGCGAGCTGCATGCGACGGATGCGGTCCGCGAGCTTCTCCGAGGACACACGCTCGCGATTGCGGTCGACCCAGAGCGGGAAGGCGAGCGGCGTAATCCTCGGCGGCGACGTCACGATCACACGCACGTTCGCGATGCGCTGCAGCGTGCGTCCGAGGCGGCTCTGCTCCAGCTGACGCTCGAGCACCTCACGATGCGCCTGCGTCAACAGCAGATTTGACGGATCGTACTGGCGGAAGATCTCGAAAAACAATCCGCTCGTCGCCTGCAGTTGGCGCGCGGATTTCCCCGCACGTGGGAAGCCGGGAAACACGAGCCCCGCCACGCGCGCGATCTCGCGGAACTGCCGCTTCGCCATCTCCGTTGCGTTCAGCGAAGCGGGAATGTCGCTGGCGAGATGTTCCGGCGACAGCAACCCCGCCGCGCTTGCTTCGTCCAGCGGCGGCTCCTCGGCGGAGAGTAGCTCGAAGCCGTAGTCGTTCGAGGACATCGAAAAGGTGATCGGCCGCAGTCGCGCCATCCGATAGGCGAGCAACGCGGCGAGCCCCTCGTGCACGAGCCGCCCCTCGAACGGGAAGACGAAGAGATGCCATCCATCGCGCGACTTCACACGCTCGATGAGCAGCTCGTCCGGCTTCGGGATCGCCGACCACTTCGCCTGCACGCGGAGCAGCGGACGCACTGCTTCCATCTCCGCATCCCGGTACACACCATCCGCCGCCTCGCCGAGTCGACCGCGTAGCATCTCGGCGAGCTCGCCCGAGAGCGGCATCCTGCTTCCGGCCCATCGCGGAATCGCGCCCTTCACGCTCGAGGCGCGCTTCACCCACGCCTTCATGTCGCGCACGCGCACGAACTCAAGCGGCGTTCCCGCGAACACGAAGCGATCGCCGGGCGACAGTCGCGCGATGAACGATTCTTCGACGGAGCCGAGCGCGCGACCGCGCACATAGCTCACGATGATGTGGCCGTCGCCGACGATCGTGCCGATGGCCATCTTGTGCCGCCGCGCGATCTCGGTGTCCTGCACGATGTAGCGCGAGCCGTCCCGCACGAGGCGCGCGTATTCGGGATACGCGGTGAGCGCCGCGCCGCCGCTCGTGAGAAATGCGATCGTCCACTCCCATTCGGCGTCCGTCAGCCCCGCATACGCGCGCGTCGTGCGAATCTCGGCCAGCAACTGCGCCGGCTCGAAGCCGCCGCCGATCGCGACGGTGACGACGTGCTGCGCGAGCACGTCCAGCGGACGGTCGAGCGGCGTGCGCGCCTCGACGGCGCCGGCATGCATCCCGTCGCGCACGGCGGCCACCTCGATCAGCTCCAGGCCGTTTGTCGGCACGCAGGAGATGCGACTCAGCGCGCCGGGGCGGTGGCCGCTGCGCCCCGCGCGCTGTAGCAGCCGCGCTATTCCCTTGGGGCTGCCGATCTGCAGCACGCGATCGACGGGAGAGAAATCGACGCCGAGGTCGAGCGACGAGGTGGCGACGACGCAGCGCAGGGTGCCGGCGCGCAGGCCATTCTCGACCCAGTCGCGCTTGCGGCGGTCGAGAGAGCCGTGATGCAGCGCGATCGTGCCGGCCCAGTCGGGGCGCGCGGCGAGGATCGCCTGATACCAGATCTCGGTCTGCGATCGCGTGTTGGTGAAAACGATCGCGCTCTCGCCCTCTTCGATCGCGGCGACGACATGCGGCACCATCTGCGTGCCGAGATGTCCGGCCCACGGGAAGCGCTCGATGGTCGAAGGGATGAGCGAGTCGACGATCACGCGTTTGGGCTCGACGCCCCGTATGATCCTCGATACGGAACGCGACGATGCGACGTCGCCGCCGAGCAGCGAGTCTCTGGCCTGCTCGAGATTCCCGATCGTCGCCGAGAGGCCCCACACGCGCGCGGCGGGAGCGAGCGAGCGCACGCGTGCGAGGGCGAGCTCTACCTGCACGCCACGCTTGGTGCCGAGGAGTTCGTGCCATTCGTCGACGACGACGGCGCGCAGATCGGCGAAGATCTCGTGCACATCGTCGCGCGTGAGCAGGAGCGAGAGACTCTCGGGAGTGGTGACGAGCGCGGTGGGGAGGCGTTTGCGCTGTCGCGCGCGCATCGCGGCCGGCGTGTCGCCGGTGCGCGACTCGAGCGTCCACGGGATCTCG
>JALYSW010000318.1 GCA_030854615.1 Gemmatimonadota bacterium | reverse complement strand
CTCGTCCATCGGCGTCGCGCTCACGTCAACCGTGCGCCGGCTGGATGACACCGTGCTCACGGATCATCTGCGCAATCGCGCCGAGGCGGCGGGGCTGGACTGGTCGCACACGTGGCACCATCACGATTACTCGTGGACGGGGAGCGCGGTGCTGTCGAGCGTCGAAGGATCGGCGGCGTCGATCACCGCCACCGAGCGCTCGAGCGCGCACTATTTTCAGCGTCCGGATCGCGATGAACGCGGCGGCGGCTTCTTTGATGAGCGATACGGCACGCTGGTGACCGCGCTGCGCGGTTACGGATTCTACACGCGCATTGCGAAGGACAATGGGCATTGGCTGTGGGAGGTGTTGACTAATTGGCGGAGCCCGGGCTTCGAGGTGAACGACCTCGCGTATCTCGATCGTGCGGACTACAAGTGGATGGACGCAAACATCGGCAGACAGTGGACGGTGCCGACGAAGTGGTATCGGAGCATCAACACGATCGCCGGCGGTCAGCAGCAGTTCACGTATGATGGTCTCAAGAACAACGAAGATTGGCACGCGTACTACGGCATGCAGTTCACGAACTACTGGAATGTGCACGCGATCTGGATCTTCAATCCCACTACGGAGGACGATCGGCTGACTCGTGGCGGTCCCGCGGTGATGCACACCGGTTACAACCTCGGTCAAATCGAGATATCCACGGATGCGCGCAAGCCAGCGGTGCTCGACCTGCTCGTGGCAGCGGCGCACGGGGTGGATTCACCGACGCGCACACTCACTCTCAAGCCCGGCATCGCGTTCAAACCGATGGCGAGCGTGTTCGTGCAGCTCTCGCCGACGTACCAGACCGATGAGGACGCGGCTCAGTATGTGATGACAGTTCCGGATTCGACGGACGTGGCGTTTTTCGGGAATCGCTACGTGTTCGGGTACATCAAGACGCGCACGATCTCGCTCGACACGCGCATCAACTGGACCTTCTCGCCGAATCTCACGCTGCAGCTCTTCGTGCAGCCGTTCATCGCGAGCGGCGCGTACTCATCGTTCCGCGAGTTTGCGGCGCCGAGGACGGTGAAGAAGCTGGTGTATGGGGAGGACATCGGGACGATTTCGCGGATGCCGGCGTCGGAGGGAGCAGGGGCGTCGTACACGGTGGATCCGGACGGCGCGGGGTCGGCGGCGGCGTTCAGTTTCGGCGATCCCGATTTTACGACGCGGGCGCTGCGGGGGAGTGCGGTGCTGCGGTGGGAGTATCGTCCGGGGTCGACGGTGTACTTCGTGTGGACGCAGCAGCGGATTGGGTTTGACTCGGAGGGGACGTTTGGGTTTGGGAGCGCGGCGGCGGCGGTGTTTCGTGATAAGCCGATCAATCTGTTTCAGGTGAAGGTGAACTACTGGATTGGGAAGTGAGCAGCGCGTAACGCGAGCGGGGTATCGGATTGGCGGGTGCGATGCAGCTTTCGAGTCGCCTACTATGGTGTGAAGTCCGCGGAGCCGATGGCTTCAAAGGGCGTAATGCTGTCCCCCGTCGCTCGAAGCAGATGCACGGTGTAGGGAGTTCCGACCTGAAGAGGAGGCGTACCGAGCGCCGCCGGATCGGGCGGGTGACCGTATCGAATTCCCGGCCGCAGCGTGTTGGTGCTGTCGGTACCTGTCGCGAGCCAAAACGTCGCGAATCCGCTACTGAGGGTCACGATGATTTGCCCTGCCCGACACTGCGGCGTCCACGAAAACGTCGGCGTCGTGCCCGAGCTCACGGAAAGCTCGACGGGACCTTCGCACTGCGGCAAGTTGTTGGCGTCGTCAACGCTCGAGCATCCGCAAGCGAACGCGATGAGAATTGCGCATGTCGCGACTCTTCGCGTGTTCATCAGTTGAAGATTCTTATAAATGACCGTAGCTCACTTAAGATGGTTCGATGGACACGAGGTGCCCGCTGCCTCGATGCGTCCGGGCGCGCTGCGCATGGTGAGAAAATGGAACAAGGCGCCATGCCGCGCCATCGCGAACGTGCCGTGCTCTTTGTGCGGGAGCTCCCCACCTGGATCAGTTTCAACGAGACTACAAGCAACATCCGCCGATCAGAGGCGCGTTCGACGCGGACTTGTCCCCCTGCCTGGATCATCGGCGCGGTGGACCGTCGGGAGGTCCGCCTGGTCCCTCCCACCAACATCGGCGACATGTCCTTTAAAGCGCCCCCGTTCAGTACTAAAATTATGGTCATGACCGGGGTGCTCCCCGCCGCATGCCGCGGCCCGTGAGCTGAGAGAGTCCCGTTGAACCTGATCCGGCTCGCACCGGCGTAGGGAGTCGAACATGTCCGCATCATCCAGCACCACCCGTAGCGCGGCCCGCACCCAAATGGCCTTCGCCCGCGCCGGTGAGATCACCCCGCCGATGCACTTCGTCGCCCAACGCGAATCCCTCGACCCTGAGCTGATCCGCGCCGAGGTAGCAAGAGGTCGCCTCGTCATCCCCGCCAACACCCGCCACCTCGCCGGCGCCCTCCAGCCGATGGGCATCGGCAAGGTCGCCTCCGTCAAAGTCAACGCGAACATCGGCAACTCTGCCGTCTCCTCTTCGCTAGATGAGGAAGTCGGCAAGCTCCTCCTCGCGGTGAAGTACGGCGCCGACACGGTCATGGACCTCTCCACCGGCCAGGACATCGACATCACGCGCGAAGCGATCATCCGCGCGTCGACGGTGCCGATCGGCACGGTGCCAATCTATCAGGCGGTGCTGCAGGGGAAGGAGCTCGAGGAGCTCACGATCAACGACTTCCTCGAAGTCATCGAGCATCAAGCTCGGCAAGGTGTCGATTACATGACGCTGCACGCCGGGATCCTGCTGCAGCATCTCCCGCTTGTCTACGGCCGCGTCACCGGCATCGTCAGCCGCGGCGGCTCGCTGCATGCGGTCTGGATGATGCACCATCGCAAACAGAATCCGCTGTACGAGCACTATGATGATGTCCTCGACATCCTCCGCCAGTTCGACGTCACGATCTCGCTCGGCGATTCGCTTCGCCCGGGCTGCCTCCACGACGCGAGCGACAAGGCGCAGTTCGCCGAGCTCGACACTCTCGGCGAGCTCACGAAGCGCGCGTGGGACTTCGACGTACAGGTGATGGTCGAAGGGCCCGGACACATCCCGATGGATCAGATCGAGATGAATGTCCGTCGTCAGAAGGAAGTGTGTCACGAGGCGCCCTTTTATACTCTCGGTCCGCTCGTCACGGACATCTCGCCGGGCTACGATCACATCTCGAGCGCGATCGGAGCCGCGATGATCGGCTGGTACGGCGCCGACATGCTCTGCTACGTCACGCCGAAGGAGCATCTCGGTCTGCCGAACGCCAACGATGTGCGTGAGGGTGTGATCGCGTACAAGATCGCGGCGCACGCGGCGGACGTCGCGCGCGGTCGTCCGCACGCACGCGATCGCGACGACGCGCTCTCACGCGCACGTTACGCCTTCGACTGGAAGGAGCAATTCCGTCTCTCGCTCGATCCCGAGCGCGCGCAGGAATATCACGACGAGACGCTTCCGGCCGAGTACTTCAAGAGTGCGGAGTTCTGCGCGATGTGCGGTCCGAAGTTCTGCTCGATGCATCACTCGCGCACGATCGACGACGGGATAGCGCAGCTCGCGAAAGAGTTGGCGGAGAAGGAGTCTGCGCTGACGGGTGCCGAAGCCACCGCCGAAATCGACCGCGTGATCGCGTCCGTCGGCGGGGACGACTGAGCGCACAATGTCGATGACCGGGAAGGAGCGCGCGGAATTCCGCGCGCACGCGCACCATCTGTCCGCCACGGTGCACGTTGGCCAACACGGCCTCACGCGCGCGCTCGTCAACTCGCTCGATGACGCGCTCCGCACGCACGAGCTGGTGAAGGTGCAACTCGTGAAGAACGCGGACGTCACGGCCCGGGATGCCGCGAACGAGCTGGCCGAGGCGGTGAAGGCGGAGGTCATCCAGGTGATCGGGCGAACGACCACGCTTTACCGTCGCAATCCGGAGCTGGACCACGGCGCCGGCAAGGCTCCGGCGTGGAGCAAATAGCCAACCGATTCGGCTGACGGGCGTCCCTGTCGGAGGCTCGATTTTCGCCTTACTTTCCAAAGTGGTACGCAAGTCGAAAGTACAACGTCGAGGGCTTAAATGCCGTACGTAATTACCGAAGCATGTATCAACATCAAGGACAAGGCGTGTGTCGACGTCTGTCCTGTCGATTGCATATATGAAGGGCCGGACCAGCTGTTCATCAAACCGGACGAGTGCATCGACTGCGGCGCGTGCGAGCCGGAGTGCCCGGTCACCGCGATCTTCCCGGAAGAAGACGTTCCCGCGAATCTGAAAGAGTACATCGCGCTGAACAAAGACGTCTTCGAGGGACCGAACCCGCCGGGGCGGCCGACGCGGTAGCTGCGCGCGTCATGCACGTCGAACAAGCTACTGCCGCAGATCTCGCCGCCATTCGCTCGGCCTACGCCCACGGTCGCACGCTCCAGCGCGAGACCGGCTCCCCCCTCTGGCCCGAATTCAGCGACGTCGCGATCCTCGCTGAAATCAAGTCCGGCGCCCTCCATCGTGTGCTCGACGGCGATGCGCGCGTCGGAGTATTCTCCGCCGTGTACGACGACGAGCCGATCTGGGCCGAGCTCGAACGTGGCGCCCACATCTATCTGCACCGCATCGCGCGCGCGTCTTCGTATCCCGGGCGCGGTCTCGTCGACGCAGTCATCTTGTGGGCGCTCCAGCGCGCCGAGGAGCTCGGACGCGAGGGACTTCGCATGGATACCTGGGCCAGCAACCACGCGCTCATCGCGTACTACGGAAAGCGCGGATTCACTCTGCTTGGTACGCGGAGAATTCCGACGGACTCGCCGCTATCGGAGCACTATCGCGGCATCGAGCTCGCGCTGCTCGAGCGATCGATTACGCCGTAGTACCGTACGCACCAACCTACGGCGTCGCCCCCGCATGCGTCGGCAGCTTCCGCTTCGACCAGTCCTCGTACGATCCGTCATACAGCCTCACCGGCAGTCCTAATGCCCGCGCAGCGAAATACGTCGTACTCGCGCGATACCCCACCCAACAGTACGTGATGACAGTATCGCCCGGCTGCATGCGATCCGCAAACAGCTTACGCAGCGCAGCGCGATCCTTCAGCGGCGCACCGCTCTGGGAGCCGCTATCGCCCTGAAATAGCTGCTCCCATTGCAGCTCTCGCGCACCCGCCAAATGTCCCTCGCTCGGCATGCCGTGACGCCCCGCCGTACCGAGATACTCGCCGTCGGCGCGCGTGTCGATGAGCGCGAGTCCCGGCTTGCCGATTCGCGTCTCGATCCACGGCGCATCCACAATCACGTTCGCGCGCACGTGCGGATGCATCGAGCCTCGCGTCACGCTCGCAACGTTCGAAGTGAGCTCGCGCTTCTCGGCGCGCCACTTCGGCAAGCCACCGTCGACGAACGAAACGCGATCATGGCCGAGGTAGTCGAGCACCATCACGACGCGCGCGGCGACGGGCGCCTCCCGGGAATATGCGACGACCACGCGCGACGAGTCCGACACGCCAAGGCCCTCGAACGTCTCGCGCAACTGCTCGACCGGCGGCATCTCGAAATCCAGACCGCCGCTCGCCACCTCGATCTCCGTGTACGACAGCTTCCGCGCGCCAGGAATGTGCTCGGCCGCGAATGGTGTCTCGCCGCGCCTGTTTATATCCATGTCGACCTGCAGCACGAGCACTCGCGGATCGTTCAGATGCGCCGCAAGCCACGCGGTCGATACGATGAGCGAGTCCGGCGACTCTTGCGCCGAAGCCGACGTAAGCCCGCCGGCGGCCATCACGGTTGCGATCAGAATCAGAGGTGAGCGGTGCATCAATTCTCCAGAAGACTATGAAGCGAGAATGATGCAGGGCCATCGTGCGACCGGAGTCGGCAATTGCGAAGACACGCAGTAGTCGGACGTACCGTGCAGTGAGCGGTAACTCTAGGGCCGCGGATTGCTCCGCCACTCCCGCCCCAGCACGAACCACCCCAATCCCCCGAGCACCGGCACGAACACCACGATCACCGTCCACACCAGCTTCGCCGGCCTCCCGTGACGCCTTCCCATCCAGATCGAGATCAGCGCGCTCACTCCCAACGCGATCCACGCGAACGCGAACCAGAGCGGCCAACTCGTTCCGCCGGCCAACAGCGATTTGTCCGGCGGTACCTGCATCATTTGCGGGCGAGCACCCGCTCCGCTGCGCTCACGATGTCCTTCGCCCTCATGCCGTACTTATCGAGCAGATCGTCGGGCTTGCCGCTCTCCGCATACCGGTCGCCGAGGTCCACATACTCCACCGGCGCCGGCGTCCCCGCTACGAGCGCCTGCGCCACCGCGCTCCCCAGCCCGCCATGATGCATGTGCTCTTCGGCCACCACGAACGCGCCCGTCTCGTGACTCGCGCGCTCGAGTGCCGCCGTATCCAGAGGCTTGATCGTGTGCATGTCCAGCACTCGCGCCTCCACTCCCTTCTTCGCCATCGTCTCCGCCGCCATCAACGCCTGCGCCACGAGCAATCCATTCGCTACGATGGTCAACGCCTTCCCATCGCGCAGCTGAATCGATCGTCCAAACTCGAAGTGCACGTCCTTCTCGTGAACGATGTGCGTCTTGGGACGACCGAGCCGCAGATACACCGGCCCCTCGTGCTCCGCCGCCGCCCGCACTGCCGCGCGCATCGAATGCTCATCGCTCGGCACACATACCACGAATCCCGGCAGCGCACACGCGAGCGCGACATCCTCCACGCTCTGCTGACTCACGCCGTCCTCGCCGATCGAGATCCCGCCGTGCGACCCCGCGACCTTCACGTTCAGCTTCGGATACGCTGCACCCATGCGCAGCTGATCGAAGCCTTTACATAGAATGAACGCCGCGAAGCTCGAGATGAACGGGATCTTCCCGCTGCTCGCGAGCCCGCTCGCGATTCCCACCATGTTCGCTTCCTGAATCCCGATATTGAAGAATCTCTCGGGAAACACCTTCCCGAACGTCCAGCTGAACGTCGACTTCGCGAGATCCGCGTCGATGACGATGATGTTCTTGTTCTCGGTGCCCACCTCGAGCAGCGCCTCACCATACGCCTCGCGCGTGGCGCGGC
>JALYSW010000309.1 GCA_030854615.1 Gemmatimonadota bacterium | reverse complement strand
TGCGCCAGAACTCGTCACGGAGGCCGCGAATGAGGTCGACGGCTTTGGAGAGGCCCTCCTCGGACCGCTCCATGCCGCAGTACTCCCACATGATCTGACCGAGCTCACGGTGGAACGAGTCCACGGTGCGCTCGCCGTTGATGGAGAGGAGCGTCTCGATCTGGCGCTTCACCGCCTGCTCGGCCTGAACGACCTCGGGCGCATCGGGGGCGACCGGCGCATACGGGCCGCTCGCGAGGTACTCGCGGATCGTGTTCGGCAGGACGAAGTACCCGTCGGCGAGGCCCTGCATCAGGGCGGAGGCGCCGAGGCGATTGGCACCATGATCCGAGAAGTTCGCCTCGCCGAGGACGAAGAGGCCGGGGATCGTGCTCATGAGGTTGTAGTCCACCCAGAGCCCGCCCATGGTGTAGTGCACGGCGGGATAGATGCGCATCGGCACCTTGTACGGATTCTCATCCGTGATGCGCTGGTACATCTCGAAGAGATTGCCGTACCGCTCGCGGATCGCCTCCTCTCCCACGCGTGCGATCGCCGACGCGAAATCGAGATAGACACCGAGCCCCGTCGGCCCGACGCCGCGCCCCTCGTCGCACACGCGCTTCGCGGCGCGCGACGCGATGTCGCGCGGGGCGAGATTCCCGTAGCTCGGGTACATCCGCTCGAGATAGTAGTCGCGCTCGTTGTCGGGAATCGTGTCCGGCCGTCTCTTGTCCTCGCGCGCGATCGGCACCCACACACGCCCGTCGTTGCGCAGTGACTCCGACATCAACGTGAGCTTCGACTGATACTCGCCGCTCTTCGGGATGCACGTCGGATGGATCTGCGTGTAGCACGGATTCGCGAATGCCGCGCCGCGCTTGTAGGCGCGCCAGATCGCCGTCGCGTTCGATCCCTTTGCGTTCGTCGACAGGTAGAACACGTTGCCATAGCCGCCGGTGCCGAGCACCACGGCATCCGCCGCGTGCGACTCGATCGCCCCGGTGATGAGATTGCGCGTCACGATCCCGCGAGCGACGCCGTCGATCACGACGAGGTCGAGCATCTCCGTGCGCGGATACATCTGCACCGTCCCCTTTCCGATCTGCCGCTCGAGCGCCTGGTATGCACCGAGCAGGAGCTGCTGCCCCGTCTGCCCGCGCGCGTAGAAGGTGCGCGAAACCTGCGCGCCGCCGAAGGAGCGATTGGCGAGCAGCCCGCCATACTCGCGCGCGAATGGCACGCCCTGGGCGACGCACTGATCGATGATGTTGACGCTGATCTGCGCGAGCCGGTAGACGTTCGCCTCGCGCGAGCGGAAGTCGCCGCCCTTCACCGTGTCGTAGAACAGGCGATAGACCGAGTCGCCATCGTTCTGATAGTTTTTCGCCGCATTGATCCCGCCTTGCGCGGCAATGCTGTGCGCGCGCCGCGGAGAATCCTGGAAGCAGAAGCACTTCACGTTGTAGCCGAGCTCCGCGAGCGTGGCCGCACCCGCGCCCCCGGCGAGTCCGCTGCCGACCACGATGACGGTGTATTTCCGCTTGTTGGCGGGATTCACGAGCTTCATGTCGAAGAGATGGGAATCCCACTTCTCCTCGATCGGCCCCTCGGGAACGCGCGCGTGCAGCTCCATCGTCACGACACCAGGTGGAAGAACACGGCAACCGGCACGAGCGTGAAGCCCGCCCAGATTACCAGTGTGAGCGCGATGGCCACGGGTCGTTTGAACGGATCGAGTTGCCCGTGCTCGAAGCCGAGCGTGCGCACCGAGCTCCAGAGCCCGTGATAGAGATGTAGGCCCAGCGCGATCATCGCGATCACGTAGATCGACGTCACCCACCAGATCCGGAAGCTCGCGAGCACGTTGCCGTACACATCGCCTTCGGTTACCGGCGCGGGGCGCAGCGTGAGCGTCGTGAAGTGCAGGATGTGGAGCACGATAAAGATCGCGAGCAGCACGCCGCCCACGCGCATCGTGCGCGAGCCGATCGTCGCCGCCTGCAGCTCGTGCTTCGCGTACGGAACCGGCCGCGCGGCGCGATCGAGCATCGTGAGTTGATATGCCGCGACGATGTGTGCGATCACGGAGATCAGCAGGACGATGCGCAAAAGCCACAGCACCTCATTCGCGGGGCCGTGGAGAAACGCCGAGTACGTGTTGATCCGCTCCGCGCCTTCGAACAGCTGGAGATTGCCGGCCATGTGCGCGATGAGGAAGCCGACCATGATCAGCCCCGTCACCGCCATCACGATCTTCTTGCCGACGGTGCTGGACCAGAGACTCCCCGCGC
>JALYSW010000289.1 GCA_030854615.1 Gemmatimonadota bacterium | reverse complement strand
TGTTCTCCCCCGCACTCGACACCCCATCGCCCTCGCGCTCCGTGAGCAGCCGCGAGCCGCGCTGGTATGTGAGAAACGAGTACGCCCACTCGATGAGCACGATCACGCGGCTGCGGAAGGTCGCGAGGTACATGAGGTGGATGAACAGCCAGAACCACCATGCGATCTGCCCGCGCAGCTTCACCGGCCCGATCTCGGCGATCGCGCGATAGCGTCCGATCGTGGCAAGATTCCCCTTGTCGCGATACCTGAACTTCTCCGTCGGCAGATCGGCGAGCAGCCGCTTGATGTTCTTCGCCGCCGCCTTCCCCATCTGATTCGCCGCCGGCGCGACGGCTGGCACCAGTTGCCCGTTCTCCTGATTGATCGCCGCGAGATCGCCAGCGATGAAGATGTTCGGATGCCCCGGCACCGAGAGGTCCGGCGCAACGAGCACACGCCCCGCGCGGTCCAGCGGCGCATCGAGCGTGCGCGCCAGCGGCGACGCCTGATTCCCGGCGGCCCACAGCACCGTCCGCGTCGGGATCCGCTGGTCCCCCACGTACACCGCATCCTTCTCGACGCGTGTGACGATCGCGTTGAGATGAACCTCGACGCCGAGCCCCTGCAGATCCTTGAGCGCGCGCGCAGCAAGATCGGGCTCGAACGCCGTGAGCAGCCGCGGGCCGCCCTCGAGCAGCAGGATCTTCGTGTCGCGCGGATCGAAGTTCCGAAAATCGTCGAGCATCGAGTGGTGCGCGATGTCCGGCAGAATCCCCGCGAGCTCGACACCCGTCGGACCGCCGCCGACGATCACGAAGCGCAGCCACGACTCACGATCTTCCGGCGCGGCCTTCTCCGCCTCCTCGAACGCCTTCAGGAAACGATAGCGCACCGTGAGCGCATCCTCGAGGCTCTTGAGCCCCGGCGCCAGCGGCTCCCACTCGTCGTGCCCGAAGTACGCGTGGCGCGCACCCGAGGCGATCACGAGGTAGTCGTACGACAGCGTGACCTTCCCGTCGTCCGCGAGCACGATCTGCTTCTCGACGTCGATCGAGTCGACCTCAGCCATTAGGACGGTCGTATTCGTGTTCTTGCGCAGCAGCCACCGTATCGGCGACGTGATCTCGCTCGGCGCCAGCACCGCCGTCGCCACCTGGTAGAGCAGCGGCTGAAAGAGGTGATGGTTCGTGCGGTCGACGAGCGTGACGTCCACGTCCGACTTGCGCAGTCCGCGCGCAGCGGTGAGGCCGGCGAAGCCACCGCCGATGATCACGACTCGAGCTTTTGTCATGCGGTTGGTATAGTCTCCACGCGCTCGGGACGTCCGCCGAGCAGGCGCGCCGCGACGGAGATGAGCAGCACCAGTATGATGAGTAACACGCTGTAAGCCGCCGCAGTTCCAAAGGAGAGGTTGCGAAGCTGCGCCAGAATCTCCATCGAGATTGGGCGGTTGGCATGCGTGTAGAGCACGATCGAGGCGACGAACTCGCCGACAGCGGTGATTGCGGCGAGCGTCGCTCCCGCCGCGAGCCCCGGACGCGCGGCCGGGATCACGACGCGGCGCATCGTGAGCCACCAGCTCGCACCGAGCCCGCGCGCGGCATCCTCGAGCGACGGGTCCATCTGGCGAAGCGAGCTCTCGACGGCGCTCGTCACGAGCGGGATCCCGCGCACGAAGTACGCGAGCGGCAAAATCCAGAAGGTGCCGACGAGCAGCAGCCGGAGCTGCGACGGCGCGTTGCGATCGAAGGTCGACGCGAGGCCGATCGCGATCGCGGTTGCGGGAATCGCCCACGGGAGCACGACGAGCAGCTGCAGCGCGCCGCGCGCCGCGAAGCGCCTCCGCACCAGCAGATAGGCGGCGACGAAGCACACGATGATATTCGCGACCGTCGCGAGCAACGCCATCGTGATGCTGTTGCGCACCGGTAGCCAGAGCTGGGGATCGGTTGCGAGTCGCCTGAAGTTGTCGAGCGTGTACTCGGGCGGAAGCACCTGCGTGGTCCACGCGCCATCGCGCGCGAAGGCGACGAGCACGATCATCGCGTGCGGAAGCACGAGTACGAATACGAATGCCACCGCGATGAGCGGAGCCAGTCGAGCGATCGGCCCGCGCAGCACGATGCGCGTGCTGCTCCCCTTCCCCGTGAGTGCATACGAGCGGCGTCGCTCGAACCAGCGCAGCAGGAACAGCGCGCTGACGGCCGCGAGCGCCATCACCGTCGTCTCGACGTAGACCATTCCCATCGCGCCGTTGAGCTTCGACGCCACGATCTGCGTCGACAACACGCGGAGCCCTCCGCCGAAGATGTATGGCGCCGAGAATGATCCCAGCGCGCTCATGAAGACGAGGAGCATCGATCCCGCGAGCGCAGGCGTGACGAGCGGCAGCGTCACCTTGCGCAGGCGAAACGACGTCGACGCACCGAGTCCGGCGGCCGCCTCGTCGAGACTGCTGTCGAGTCGCTCGAGGCCGGCCGAGACGAAGAGGAAGACGTAGACGTACATCGTATACGCATGGACGAAAATAATCGCCCAGATCCCCGTGAGCCGCCACGGCGGATCGGACAGGTGCAGCACCCGCTGAACGGCTCGCGTGACGACACCGCTCTCGCCGTACAGAAAAAGGAAGGCGATGACGCCGACCAGCGGCGGCAATGCGGCCGGCAGCGTCGCGACCCCTTGCAGGAATCTCCGCCCGCGAAATTCCACTCGGCTCAGCACGAACGCGAGCGGCAGCCCCACCGCCGCCGCGCCGATCACCGATCCGACCGAGATCACCAACGTCGTCCACAGCGCCTCGCGGTCGCTCGGGCTGTTGGCGAACTCGCGCCAGTAGCCGAG
>JALYSW010000281.1 GCA_030854615.1 Gemmatimonadota bacterium | reverse complement strand
ATGGCTAAGTCAGGTATATTGCGAGACTTGGCCGGAAATTTTTACGTCACAACCGGAGTGTTTTTGTGAAAGTCCGTAGCAGCGTCAAGCCCATTTGTGAGCACTGCAAGGTGGTCAAGCGTAACGGCGTGACCCGCATCATTTGCAAGCGCAACCCGAAGCACAAGCAGCGGCAGGGTTAACGAATGGCGCGAATTGCAGGAGTCGATCTCCCTCGGGACAAGAAGGTCGAGATCGGCCTCACGTACATTTTCGGAATCGGCCGCGAGCTCGCGCGCCGTATCGTCGAGAGCACCGGAGTCAGTGCCGACCTCCGCATCAAGGATCTCAATGATGCGGATGTGAACCGCCTCCGTCAGGCAATCGAGAAAGACTATCGGGTCGAGGGCGCGCTGCGCACCGAGGTCGCGATGAACATCAAGCGACTGATGGACATCGGCTCCTATCGCGGCATTCGTCATCGCCGCGGTCTTCCCGTCCGTGGCCAGCGGACGCACACGAACGCGCGCACCAAGAAGGGTCCGCGTCGCGCGATCGCCGGCAAGAAGAAGATCACGAAGTAATCGGTGGAAGGGCGCGAACAGCGCCCTCCGCTCTTTCCCCAGCTCTCTACCCAGCGCATGGCAACTGCAAAAACCGGCTCGGCCAAGAAGTCGAAGCGCGTCGTCGATCCCGAGGGGATCGCCCACGTCAACGCGACATTCAACAACACGATGATCACCATTACCGACATGCACGGTAATACGATCTCGTGGGCATCTTCGGGGAAGGCGGGCTTCAAGGGCAGCAAGAAGTCCACGCCGTTCGCCGCCACCGTCGCCGCCGAAGCGTGCGCGCGCGAGGCGCTCGGGCTCGGGCTCAAGCGCGTCCATGTGCGCGTGCAGGGGCCGGGGAGCGGACGCGAGTCTGCAATCCAGGCGCTCGCCGCCGCGGGGCTGCAGGTGCGCTCGATCAAGGATGTCACGCCGATTCCGCACAACGGGTGCCGTCCGCCAAAGCGCCGTCGCGTGTGATTCACGAGAGCCGGGCCAGTCGCCCGGCTCTTTGCAGGTGTACGTGTTTGCGCAGTCGCACCATTTGGGTCGGGACCCTAATTCCCATACGAGTTCACCACGCATTAGGGGCGGGGTGAAGCGTCGCCGGAGATGTTCCGGTGAGACCACTACGAGGATTCTTCAATCATGGTTCAGGCAATCGATCTTACCGGGCTGGTTCGTCCAGCCCTCGTCGAAGCGACGAAGCGGGAAGACAATCCCAACGTCGCCGAGTTCCGGATGCAGCCGCTCGAGCGGGGCTTCGGATATACGCTGGGCAACGCCATGCGTCGCCTGCTGCTCTCGTCGCTGCGCGGCTCCGGTGTGTGGGCATTCCGCATCGATGGCGTGCTGCACGAGCATCAGACGATCCCGGGCGTCGTCGAAGACGTCCACCAGATCATCGGCAACCTCAAGTCGCTCACGCTGCAACTCGCGGATGACGTCGACGAGGCGGTCCTCCGTATCCGCAAGACGGAAGCGGGTCCCGTCACCGCAGGCGACATCGAGCAGTCCGGCGTCGTGCGCATTGGCGATCCGCGACACCACCTGTTCACGCTCCAGGACGAGCGCGAGCTGAACGTCGAGCTGTACGTCAACAAGGGACGTGGCTATCTCGAGGCCGACCAGCACCCGCTCGATCGCGGTCTCCCGGTCGATCTCGTTCGCGTCGACTCGATCTACAACCCCGTACGTCGTGCGAACTTCTCGGTCTCCGAGACGCGCGTCGGACAGCGCACCGATTACGACCGGTTGACGCTCACCGTCGAGACGAACGGGACGATCTCCCCCGAGGAAGCGGTGAGCTATGCGGCCGCGCTGGCGCAGACGCACTTTCAGTTCTTCGCCAACTTCGGATCGCACGCGCAGGGCTCGGTCGCCGCGAACGGTGAGCACTCCGCAGACGGCCTCCGGCTGTCGCAGCTGTTCAAGTCGCCGATCGACGAGCTGGAGCTGTCCGTCCGCTCCGTCAACTCGCTCAAGAACTCGGACATCCGCACCCTCGGCGATCTCGTGCGCCAGA
This sequence comes from Gemmatimonadota bacterium, assembly GCA_030854615.1. Lineage (GTDB taxonomy): Bacteria > Gemmatimonadota > Gemmatimonadetes > Gemmatimonadales > Gemmatimonadaceae > FEN-1250. Next base: position 1,848 of record JALYSW010000281.1, on the reverse strand, counting down.
CGGAAGCGCAGATGCTGCAGGTGAAGAATTTCGGCAAGAAGTCGCTGCAGGAGATCGCTGATCTCCTCGAGCGTGAAGGTCTGAATTTCGGGATGCGTTACGATGACGGCGCCGAGGGTGTGCGTGTGTCCGATTGGGGAACGGCTCCCAGTCGCGCCGCCGCTGCCGCGCCAGACGACGAGGAGTAGACTGCAATGCGTCACAGAAAGGCCGGACGGCAGCTCCGTCGCACCAGTGAGCAGAAGCTCGCGCTCATGCGCAGCCTCGCGAAGGCACTGATCGAGCGTGGCGCCATCGAGACGACGGAAGCCAAGGCGAAGGAGCTGCGGCCGTTCATCGAGAAGTTGATCACCAAGGCGAAGACCGGAACGCTGCATGCGCGGCGTCTCGCGGGTCGTCACGTCCAGCATCGCGAAACCGCCGACAAGCTCTTCCAGGAAGTCGGTGTCAAGTTCGCGACGCGCAATGGCGGCTATACGCGCATTCTCAAGGTCGGTCACCGCAAGGGTGATGGAGCCGAGATGGCGCGTATCGAGCTGATCGAGGGTTAGAGCATGTCCGGGAAAGAGTGCTACGTGTGCAAGAAGGGCGTGTCCTTCGGGAACAACGTCTCGCACGCGAACAACAAGCTGCGCCGCGTCTGGAAGCCCAATCTCCAGGTCGCTCGCATTCTGATCGACGACAAGATCACCAAGATCAAGGTCTGCACGCGCTGTCTCAGCGCAGGCAAGATCCAGCGCGCTCCGCGAGGGACCCGCGTCGCATGATTGTCCGACCGTTCGGATTTGACGACAGGGAGCGCTTCGGCGGGCTCCCTGTTTTCATGTCCGCCATCGTCACCAACACCACTGTGCCCCGATGAAGACCGCGCTCATCACCGGCATCACCGGGCAGGACGGCTCCTATCTCGCCGAGCTGCTCCTCGAGAAAGGCTACAAGGTGTACGGCGTCGTACGTCGCAGCTCGACGACGCCGTACGAGCGCATTGCGCATCTCGTCGACCGCGTCGAGCTCCTCTCCGCGGATCTCCTCGACCAGCACTCGCTCGTCGATGCGATCGCGGCCTCGCAGCCGGATGAGATCTACAACCTCGCCGCGCAGAGCTTCGTGCAGACATCGTGGATGCAGCCGGTGCTCACCGGCGAGTTCACGGCGATGGGTGTGACGCGCGCGCTCGAGGCGTTTCGCAAGGCCGCACCGAAGGCGCGCTTCTACCAGGCCAGCTCCAGTGAGATGTTCGGCCGCGTCGTCGAGACGCCGCAGACGGAGACGACGCCCTTCTATCCGCGCAGTCCGTACGGTGTCGCCAAGGTCTACGGCCACTGGATCACCGTCAACTATCGCGAGAGCTACGATCTCTACGCGGTGTCCGGGATTCTCTTCAATCACGAGAGCCCGCGCCGCGGCCTCGAATTCGTGTCGCGCAAGGTTACGGACGCCGTCGCGCGCATCAAGCTCGGTCTCGCGAAGGAAGTGCGGCTGGGCACGCTCGACGCGCGACGCGACTGGGGCTTCGCCGGCGACTACGTCGACGCGATGTGGCGCATGCTGCAGCTCGATGAGCCCGAGGATTTCGTGATCGGCACCGGCCACACATGGACGGTGCAGCAGCTCTGCGAGACGGCGTTCACCGCGGTCGGCCTCGACTACCGCGACTACGTCGTGCAGGATCCGAAGTTCATGCGCCCGGCCGAGGTCGACCTCCTCGTCGCCGACCCGTCGAAGGCGAAGCGGATGATGGGGTGGGAGCCGAAGGTGTCCTTCCAGCAGCTGATCGAGATGATGGTCGAGGCCGATCTGGCGCGACACCGGGCGCGGGGCTGACGTGCGCGCGCTGGTGACCGGCGC
>JALYSW010000248.1 GCA_030854615.1 Gemmatimonadota bacterium | reverse complement strand
GCCTTCTCCCATGCGGGGCCCGAGCCGCGGCCGCCCCACTGGAGGCGAAAGAGCTCATCGATGTCGAGGTGCGCGAGCACCTCCGACAACGGAATGTCGCGACGAACCTTCGCGCCCCAGAACGGCGGCTTCGGCACAGGATTCGTCGCGATGACGGCGCTGCGCTGTCCCGCGCTATCGCCGTGCGAGATGTCCTTGCCCACCGCGGTGCGCAGGAAGACGTCCTTGCGTGCGCTGTCGATGAGCTCGAGCACCATCGGGCCGCGCTTGTCGACGTCGATGAGCGACTCCATCGTGTCGAGTCCCTCGAATGCGTCCTTACAATAGAAGACGCCCGGCGCGTACGCGCGCTCATTCTCGAAGAACATCGCGCGACGCCCGAAGCGCCGGTTGATCGCGGCGCCGCCGATGAGCACGGGGAAGTCGAGTCCGCGCCGGTCGAGCTCCTGCACGCAAATCGGCATCTGCTTCGACGTCGACACGAGCAGCGCCGAGAGCCCGATCGCCGTCGCTCCGACCTCGATCGCCTTGTCGATGATCGTGTTCACCGGTACCTGCTTGCCGAGGTCGTACACGGTGTAGCCGTTGTTCGACAGGATCGTGTTGACGAGCGACTTCCCGATGTCGTGCACATCGCCGTACACCGTCGCGAGCACCACTTTCCCCTTGGTGTAGCCTTCCTTGCGCTCGAGGAACTTCTCGAGATGCGTCACGGCCTTCTTCATCACCTCGGCGCTCTGCAGCACGAAGGGAAGAATGAGGTCGCCGGCACCGAAGCGGTCGCCGACTTCCTTCATTGCGGGAAGGAGCACCTCGTTGAGCACGCGCACGGGGTTCTCGCGCACGCCGGCGGCATCGAGCGCGAGCTCGACTCCGTCCTTCTTGCGATAGAGCACGTGCCAGCGCACGCGCTCGTCCGGCTCCATCGCAGTTGCGTCCGCCGCTCCGCTCGCCGCCTCGGCCGCCGCATTCGGTCCGCGCGCGGCGAAGTGCTCGATGAAGCGCTGCAGCGAATCCGGTCGGCGGTTGAACACCATGTCGTCCGCCAGCGCGCGCTCGCTCACGGGGATCTCGACGTACGGCGTCACGTGCGCCGGATTCACGATCGCCATGTCGAGACCCGCCGACACGCAGTGGTGCAGGAACACCGAGTTGAGCACGGCGCGCGCCTGCTGATCGAGCCCGAAGCTCACGTTGCTCACGCCGAGGCTCGTGAAGACGCCGGGGAGCTCGCGCTTGATGAGCTTGATCCCCTCGATGGTCTCGTGCGCGGACGGGAGCCACTCGGCCTCGCCTGTCGCGAGCGTGAAGGTCAGCACATCGAAGATGATGTCTTCCGGCGCGAGGCCGAACTCCTGCGTCGCGATGTCGTGAATGCGGCGTGCGATTTCGAGCTTTCGCGCGGCCGTCTTGGCCATCCCGACCTCGTCGATCGTGAGGGCGACGACCGCGGCGCCGTTCGCCTTCACGACGGGGAGCACGCTGTCGATGCGCACGCGCCCGTTCTCCATGTTGATCGAGTTGACGATCGCGCGCCCCGGGATGTGCTCGAGCGCAGCCTTGATGACGTCGAGCTCCGTGGAGTCGATCATCAGCGGCGACTCGACACTCATGGAAAGGAGGCGAACGACCGCGGACATCTGCACCGCTTCGTCCGCGCGCTCGGTCACCGCGACGCAGACGTCGAGCACGTGCGCGCCCGCTTCCATCTGTTCGCGGCCGACCTGCACGATCCCCTCGTAGTCCTCGGCGAGCAGCAGCCGCTTGACCTTGCGCGAGCCCTGCGCATTGACGCGCTCACCGATGAGGAGCGGCGGCGGAGACTGGTGCAGCGTGATGGCGCGCATTGCGGATGACACTCGAGGGATGTGCGTCTCCTGTCGCTCGGATGGCGCCTCGTGTTTCGCCTCGACCTTCTTCACGGCGGCGACGATTGCGCTCAGGTGCTCTGGAGTCGTCCCGCAACAGCCGCCCACGATGCGAACGCCGAAGTCGTGCACGAACTCCGCGAGCGCGGCGGCCATCGGCGCGGGCTCGAGGGGATAGACCGCCTCGCCGACGCCGGTGTTCAGCGGCAGCCCGGCGTTCGGGATGACGGAGATGGGCAGTCGTGCGTGCTCGCCGAGATAACGAATCGGTTCGCGCATGTGCTCGGGGCCGGTCGAGCAATTGAGTCCGATGACATCGACGCCGAGCGCCTCGAGCGTCGTCATGGCGCTCGCGATGTCGGTGCCGAGGAGCATGCGACCACTCGTGTCGAGTGTCACCTGCGCCTGCAGCGCGACGCGGTGGCCGAGCTCCGCGAAGAGTCGCTCGATGCCCGAGATGGCGGCCTTCACCTCGAGGATGTCCTGCGAGGTCTCGATCAGTAGAACATCTACACCTCCCGCCACCAGCCCTTTTGCCTGCTGGTAGTAATTCTCGGCGAGCTCGCCGAAGGAGATGTCGGAGAGCGTCGCATCGGCGCTGGAGGGAAGCATCCCCGTCGGGCCCATCGAGCCGGCGACGAAACGCGGCCACTCGGGCGTCGCGAACTTCTCGCACGCGGCGCGCGCGAGCTGTGCCGCACCGATATTGATCGCGTCGGTCTTGTCGCCGAGTCCCCATTCGGTGAGGCGGCGCGGCGTGCTCTGGAAGGTGCACGTCTCGACGACGTCGCAGCCGACCGCGAGAAAGGACTCGTGGATCGCCTGAATGACGTCGGGGCGCGTGAGCACGAGATTATCGTTGCACCCCTCCAGTGACTGTCCGCCGTAGTCGGCGGCGGTCAGCCCCGCGCGCTGGATGTTCGTTCCCATTGCGCCGTCGTAGATGAGCACGCGGCGATCGAGGGCATCGAGATAAGCGGAGGGGAAACGTTTTTGTGACATATCGTAGGCTGAAGACGCCGCCGGCGTTCAGGGCGACGTGCAAAAGCAAAAAATGCCCAGTGCACGCGCTGGCACTGAGCCGGCGCTTTAGCGGAATGTTTTACGTGGCCGCAATTTGCCGTAAATCGCCACGAATCAATTGTATTGCAACCTAGTGGCGAGCCCCGCGGTCAACAAGCGGGGGCTGCTCGTGCCTGATCGACGACTATCCGCCGAAGACGGAACTCAGCACGAGCTTCTCGGCGAGCCAGACGACGATCATCGCCGCGAACACCGAGAAGTCGATGATGCCGAGTGGCGGAAGTGCCCGCGCGATCGGCTTCACGAGCCAGTCGGTGAGGTTGAAGGCGAGACGCGCCCACCACGAGTAGCGCATCCCGATCCATGACACGATCACGCGCACGATCAGCGCGAACCAGAGCGTCTCGAACGCCGCCTCAACGACGAGCGCCGCGATCCCCATTCCTCCGCGGCTCACCGCGAACGAGACGGTGAGCACCGCAGTGCGGAGCCACTGCAGGAGGACGATCGTCAGCACGCCGATGACGACGACCGCGGCGAGCCCCCACCACGGCGCCTGGCTCGGCAGCCCGCCCGAGCGCACCACTCGCGCCTCGATCGGCTCGAGCAATGGGTCGATCGCACGGCGGCAGAAGCGCGCGATCGACGAGAATGGGTTGATGCGACGCGTGCGCACCGCCCAGTCGAGCACCGCGATGAGAAGAAAGACCGCGATCGCGAAGAGGAGCGCGATGCGAAGATAGTAGATAGCGACGTCGATCAGTTGCATGTCAGGGGGTCAGCGACATCCCGAGATTCTTCGCTACGAACGCGAGCTCGTCGGTCGCAGCGTCGATCTGCTTCGACGTCGGCTTGCCGCCACCGTGGCCGGCTTTGGTGTCGATGCGAATGAGCACCGGCGCGGGCCCTGCCTGCGCCGGCTGCAGCGTCGCCGCGAACTTGAACGAGTGCCCGGGCACGACGCGATCGTCGTGATCCGCCGTCTCGATCAGCGTCGCCGGATACGACACACCCGGCTTGATGTTGTGCAGCGGTGAATACGCGTACAGTGTCTTGAACTGCGTCGAGTCATCCGAAGTGCCGTATTCGGGCGCCCACGCTCCACCGATCGTGAACTTCTGATAGCGCAGCATGTCCATCACGCCGACGGCGGGCAGCGCGACCGCCGCGAGATCGGGCCGCTGCGTCTCGACGGCTCCGATGAGCAGTCCCCCATTGGAGCCGCCACGAATCGCGAGCTTCTTCGACGAGGTGTATTTCTGCGAGATCAGGTACTCTGCCGCCGCGATGAAGTCGTTGAAGACGTTCTGTTTCTTCGCGAGCATCCCCGCCTCGTGCCAGGCGCGCCCATATTCGCCGCCGCCACGGATCACCGCCACCGCGTACACGCCTCCCATCGACACCCACTGCATCATCGATGGCGAGAAAGCGGGAGTCATGTTGATGTCGAAGCCGCCGTACGAATAGAGAATCGTCGGATGCGAGCCGTCGAGTGTGAGCCCCTTCCTCGCGGTCACGAAGATCGGAATCTTCGTTCCGTCCTTCTCCGTCGCGAAGATCTGTTTCGTCTCATAGGCGGTGCTGTCGATCGGCACCCTCGCGACGAGGAAGGGCGTCTGCACGCGCTTCTCGATGTCGTAGCGATAGATCGAGGTCGGCTGCAGATAGGACGCATAGGCGTAGAACATCTCCCACTCGTTCGGCTTGCCGGAGATCGCCGCGACCGTGCCGATGCCGGGAAGCTTCACGGTTGCCACCATGTTTCCACGCAGCGCATAGACCTGCAGTACCGAGTGCGCGTCCTTCAGCGTGCTGACGATGAAGTGGGCGCCGATGAGCTCCACCTGCTCCATCTTGTCGGCGCCCTCGGGAATCAGGGCGCGCCAGTACTTCCTCGCCGGCTTGTTGATGTCGACCGCAACGACGCGACCCAGTGGGGCATCCTGGCTCGTCTGAAGAAAAAAGATATCGCCCGAGTTGTCGATCACGCGATTCTCGGATTGCTCATCGTCGATGAGCGTCACGAGTGGATTATCGATCTTCGGCTTCCCCGCGCTTCCCAGATCGATGAAGAAGATCCGGTTGTTCGGGTTCGTCCCATCGGAGATGTAGATGATGACGTACTCGCCATCGTCGCTCACCGTCGCTGTGATTCCCCATTGCGGATGGTCGGGGCGCTCGAGCACGAGCTGATCTTTCGCCTGCGCCTCGCCGAGCCGGTGGTAGTAGAGCTTCTGGCCCGTGTTCTTCGCCAGCATCGCGTTCCCGCTCGTCGGCTCGTCGAAGCGCGAGTAGAAGAATCCCTTGTGGTCCTTCGTCCAGGCGATCCCCGAGAACTTGACCCACTTGAGCGTATCGGGGAGGTCGACGCCGCGCTCGACATCGCGCACGCGAATCTGCTCCCAGTCGGATCCTGCCGCGGCGACCGCGTACGCGAGATACTTCCCATTCTCCGTCGCGTCCCATGTGCCGAGAGCAATCGTGCCATCCGTGGAGAGCGTGTTCGGGTCGAGCACCACCTTCCGAACACCCTTGAGCCCGCGCTGCACGTAGAGCACGCCCTGGTTCTGCAGCCCGCTGTTCTCGACGATGAAGTAGTCCTTCCCGCGCTTGACCGGCACCGCGTACTTCGGATAGTTCCACATGCGCGTCAGCTGCTCCTTGATCGACGCGCGCTCGGGAATTGTCTCGAGATACTGCTGTGTCAGCGCGTTCTGCGCCGCGATCCACTGCTTCGTTTCGGGCGAGTCGGTGTCCTCGAGCCACCGATACGGATCGGCGACTGTCGTGCCGAAATAGCTATCGCTCTGATCGCTCTTGCGTGTGACCGGGTAGTGCGGCGGCGACTGGGCGTCGAGCGTGGCGTTGACGACTGAGGACATGGCGAAGGAGCAGAGTGCCACCGCACTGGCGAGCGGAAGGACGCGCATTGGAATATGGAAAGGGAAGCAACCATGCACGCCCGGCGCTCAGCGTGCGCTCGACACGGCTAATGTAACCCCGGAGAACAGGCCGGGTTCACCGACGTTGTTCACAGCGGGCGGCTCACCCGAATGCTCACCGCTCCGGCAGCCATGCCGATGATCGCCCCCGCCGCGAGGGCGACCCACTCCCACCACGGCGTCGGGTGCACTCCTGTGAAGCGCGGAACGAGGAGCAGCGCCGCTGCCAATGCCATAGCCACCGCCAGGAGAATCGTTCGCCTCGCGCGTGTCGCCCAATACATAGCGGGCGCCGCGAGCCCCGCGAGCCAGAGCGCCGACAGCCATGGCGCCTCGCTCCCGTACTCGTAGTCGAACGGAAGCAGGTAGCTCCACCCGAGTCCCGCATCAACCGGAAGCGTTCGCTCGCGCCTCACTCCATTGTGCACGACGCTGACCCACAGCACATGGTGAATCAATCCGCCCGCCACGACCATCGTGTCGAGCTTCGCGTCGCGATGCCGCGGAAAGACGCTGTCGAGCCGGATCGTCGGCGTCGCGAGCTTCATGTCGGCGGCGCGCATGCGCAACGAGAAGATCAGATTTCCCTTGCGCTGGCCGAGCAGAAAGACCTCCTGCTGCGCGTAGTCGTAGAGGTTCGCGATCGACGAGACCTGCGTCGTCATCGCCCCGCCGACTACCGTCGCCTGCACGACCACCGAGTCGGACGACAGCCGACGCCGCACGTCCGCGCTCGCGCCGTCGATCCCGCTCGGCGTCGGCAGACCGCCGGCGGTCGCTGAGATCACTTTCGCCGGGAAGTAATCGTGATGGAGGAGCTCCGGCGACCACACGCCCCACGTGGTCAGCCGCGGCAGCGAGATCTGCGCGAGCTCGGCGCTTGCCGTTAACACGAGCACCCACAGCAACGTCCAACCAGCGGCGAGCCTCGAAGCGGCGCGATGCGAGGAGAGCAACAGTGCGCGCCACACGTCGGCGCAGACGATGCCGAGCAGCGCGCCGGAGGAGTTCGTCACCACGTCACCGAGACTGGTGTCGCGACCCGGGATGTACAGCTGGAGCAGTTCGACCGTGATCGTCGTCACCAAGCCGATGGCGTATGCACGGCGTCGCGACAGCCCGGCCAGTCGTAACCCCACTCCTAGCGGAATGAACAGAATGACATTCAATACCGCATCGAGAACCGATTGGTCGCCGCACAGCACACACAAACTCGGCGCTGTTTTCGTCGCGGAGTATTGGGGTGTGAGCGTCAGAACGGCGATGAACAGGAAGCCGGCGATGGTAAGTGCGCGGCCGAAAGATCTTTGTGGTATCAACGCAACAGTCCGTGGCGCGCGGTTCGAGAGTTTGCGCGAGAAAATTCGCGCGTACGCCTGTATGGCAACGGGATGTTACAACATCGAACGATTGCGTGGGGGATGCCGAGGGTGGCACCCTAACTGCAAGACCTTATGGCAAGCATGCTGGCATTAATCCTTCGCGCAGCGCGGGGCTCCGTATGAGCTTGCCGGTCCACTGCGCCACTGAGCACATCTTCACGGTCGACGTGGAAGAATATTTCCAGGTCGGCGCGTTCGATCGTGTCGTGCAGCGAAAGGATTGGGACTCGCATCCGAGCCGCCTCGAGCATTCGATTGGAACGTTGCTGGAGCTGCTCGCGCGACATCATGCGAACGCGACGTTTTTCACACTGGGATGGGTTGCCGAGCGTCATCCGTTTCTGATGCGACGGATCGTTGACGCGGGACACGAGGTCGCGTCGCACGGTCATTGGCATCGTCGAGTGGATACGATGACGCCGGAGGAATTCCGCGAGGACATTCGCGTATCGAAAGCGATCCTCGAACAGCATTCCGGTTCGCCCGTGTGGGGCTTTCGAGCGCCGAACTTCTCGATTTCGCCCGGCACCGAATGGGCGTTCGACATCCTGCTCGAGGAAGGCTATCGCTATGACTCGAGCCTTTTTCCGATTCGTCGCCCCGGCTACGGCTACCCGAGCGCGCCACCGGTACCGCATCTCATCCATAGGCCCGCCGGCACGCTCACCGAGCTTCCACTCGCGACGACGCAGTGGCGCGGGATGCGTCTCCCTGCGGCGGGCGGCGCGTATCTCCGCCACCTGCCGTTCCGCCTGATCCAGCGCGCCTTCCGCGAGCACGACGTGAGCGGCGTCCCCGCGATGTTCTACATTCATCCGTGGGAGCTCGATCCGGATCAGCCGCGAATCGCGGTGCCGTGGCACACACGCGTGCGGCACTACGCCGGGCTCCGCAAAACGCAGCCGCTGCTCGAGCGGCTGCTCAGTGAGTTCCGTTTCCGGAGCGTCGCGCAGTGCCTCAAGCTTCCGATGTCCTTCGCCAAGAGCAACAGGGCAGCCAGCGCAGTCGAGTGATCGCGCGCGTCGAACGATTCGCGGGCGTAGCACAGGAGTGGGACGCCCTCGCGCGCCGCTCGCCCGGCTTTACCCACTTCCATCTCTACAGCTGGCGCGCGGTGATGGAGCGCGTCTTCGGCCACGAGTGCATCTATCTCGCGGCCTACGACGACGGCGGCGCGATCGCCGGCGTGCTCCCGCTCGTGCGCGTGAAGAGCATCCTCTTCGGACACTTCCTGGTGTCGATGCCCTTCCTCAACTACGGTGGCCCACTCGGCTCCGCCGAAGCGATCGTCGCTCTCGTCGCGCACGCATCAGAGGTCGCACGCGACACCGGCGTCAAGCTGCTCGAGCTCCGCAGCCGCATCCAGCTTCCGATCGACATGCCGGTGTCGCATCGCAAGATCACGGTGCTCCTCGATCTTGCGGCCAGCGAGCCCGCGCTCATGAAGCAGCTCGACGCGAAGCTGCGCAGCCAGGTGCGCCGTCCCCAGAAGGAGGGGGTCACCATGAAGTTCGGCGCCGATCAGGTCGCGCCCTTCTTCGAGGTCTTCGCGCACCACATGCGCGATCTCGGCACCCCGACGCAGCCGCGCATCCTCTTCGAGACGATCGCCGCCATCTTTCCGGACGATGCATGGTTCGGCTGCGCGTGGTACGAAGGACGGCCGGTCGCGTGCGGCTGCGCATTCCAGTGGGGCACCGAGCTCGAGATGACGTGGGCTTCATCGCTCAACGCGCACAAGCGCATCGCGCCCAACATGCTCCTGTACTATCGATTCATGGAGCGCGCGATCGAGAACGGGATCACGACGTTCAACTTCGGGCGCACGTCGCCGGACAGCGGCACGCATCGCTTCAAGACGCAGTGGGGCACGCATGACGAGCAACTCTGGTGGTACGACCGCGCCGCGACGCCCGATGTGAAGACGCCGTCGCCGACCGACTCCGGCTATTCATGGGGCCCGCGCATCTGGAAGCGACTTCCCACCGCCGTCGCGACGATGCTCGGTCCGCGCATCGTGCGTTACATCCCTTGATGGCGTCTTGATCTTCCGCCGCCAGCTTCCGGTGAGCTCCACGATCTCCGCACGCTCGCTCATCGGCGCGATCGGGCCGGCACTCGGCGGCGGCTCGATCGATCGCGACGCGCTCACCACAGAGCTCTCCCGGGCATTCGGCGCGAGTAGCGTGGCGCTCGTCGACAGTGGTACCAGCGCGCTCGCGGTGGCGCTACGCATTGCCACGCGCGCTGGTGGAACCGTCGCGCTCCCCGCCTACGCTTGCGTCGACATCGGCGCCGCCGCGATCCTCGCGCAGCTTCGCGTGCGCCTGTACGACGTCGACCCCGTCACCCTCTCGCCCGATCTCGACTCCGTGTCGCGCGTGCTCGGCGAAGGCGTCGACACGATCGTCGTCGCTCATCTCTACGGATATCCGGCGAACGTCCCTGCCGTCGCCGCGCAGGCGGCAGCGCATGGCGTCGCCGTAATCGAGGATTCCGCGCAGGGGGCGTGGGGAAAGCTCCTCGAGACTCGGCTCGGCGCCTTCGGCCCGCTCACCGTGTTGAGCTTCGGCCGAGGGAAGGGGATGACCGGCGGAGGCGGCGGCGCGCTGCTCGGGATGGGCGATCGATATTCGGAGGCGATCGCGGCCGCGTCCACCAAACTGGGTCTGCCGCGCAGCGGGATCCGCACGCTTGCGTTCGCGAAGGCGCAGTGGCTCCTCGGACGACCATCGCTCTATGCAATCCCTTCCGCGATTCCTGCGCTGCATCTCGGCGAGACGATCTACCATCCCGCGCACGAGCCGTGCGCCATCACCGGCGTCTCGTCGTCGCTGGTCCGCGCGGCGCTCGCTCGCGCCGACGCCGACCTGGCCGTGCGACGCGCGCATGCGGACGAGCTCGACCAGATGGCCGCGCGCTCGAGACGTGTCCAGACGATTCGCGCGATTCCCGGGAGCTTGCCAGGCTTCCTTCGTTTTCCCGTACGCGTGGCCGACGCGCGCATGACGCGTCCCGACCTCGGCATCGTGCGCGGCTATCCGGAGACACTCGCGGAGCTCGCGGAGCTGCAGTCGTCGCTCATCGGCGGGGAGACACTCACCGGAGCACGCGACCTGCGGCGCACACTCGTCACGCTACCGACGCACGCGATGCTCAACGACGATGACGTTCGCGCCCTGACCAACTGGCTGAGTTGAGGCCCACGCGTCTCGCGCCGGTCAGGCGCGCGCGGTCTTGGTCACTATCCCCTGTTCACTTGAAGACAGCGCCGGTGTGAGGCGGTCCTTCAGTGCAAGAAAGCGTCGCTCAATGAACGTGTACGAAAGCCACGCCAGACATATCGTCGCACCATAGCCGGCGACGAATCGCATGAGCAGGTTGGCGTGCGGGAGGAGCCTGTTGCCTACTGAGAGCCCCCACGCGTGGTAGAGATACGAGGGATAGGAGATGAGCCCCAGCCAGCGCGCCAGCGGGGAATCGAGCCACGACCATGGTCGCGTCTTCGCCAGGCCGATGAGCTGCACGACCATGATCGCCAGGAAGAGCGCATCGACGGTCATGCCGACGCTGTAGTGATAGTCGGTCGACCCGAAATGTTGCGAGAGGTATAGAAGCCCGAGCGTGATGAGCGGAAAAACCGGCGACAGGCGTATCGCGCGCTCGAAAGTTTGAAACCACGAGCGATCAGCTGCGAGGGCCACGAAGCATCCGATCGCCAGCGCGTCGCACCGGGTGTCGAACGCATTGTAGACGTACGAATGGGACGCATGCGCACCGAGCGTTAGCCAGCTGCGCCACGCGACGACTGCCAGCACGACGCCTCCGACTGTGGTCATCGCGAGGAGCCGGCTGCGTTTCATCAATGCCAGACAAGCCAATGGCCAGAGCAGATAGAATTGCTCCTCGACGGCAAGGCTCCATGCGTGTGCGACGGACGTCGTGGGATGTCCGAGAAACGCATTGTAGTAGTTGACGAGGTATGTGAAGGTGACCGTGATCAAACCGATCGTCCAGCGATGCCCCAGTGCGGTGTCCAGGGCGAGGGAGAACAAGGCGAATGCGTAGTACGCCGGAAAGATTCGCAGCGTACGTCGCACGTAAAACGTTCGAATCGAGATCGTACCGTTCTCGTCGAACTCACGCAGCAGCAGCCACGTGATGAGAAAGCCTGACAGCACGAAAAACAGCGTCACGCCGAGATCGGCGGGAATGCCCTTGGTGAG
>JALYSW010000273.1 GCA_030854615.1 Gemmatimonadota bacterium | reverse complement strand
TCAACCGGCTCTGCTGCCGCACCAGCGGCATCCTGAGCATGAGTGGCTCCGTTGCGAGCAGCTCGAGCCACCGGTCGTCGGACATGCGCGCGTTCCGCAGGCCGCGATCGAGAAAGCGCTTCGAGCCGTCGTCGATGAGCGCCGACACTCCGAACTTCTGTGCGAAGCGGCGCAGCTCGCCGAGCGATGCCGGTTTCTCCGCGAGGTCGACGAAGTGCGTCTTCACCCGCCGCTCGGCGAAGAAGCGCAGGGCTTTGCGCGTCTCCGGACTTTTCTTGACCCCGAATATCTGAACGTCCATGCTGAAATAAACGCACCCGACGGCGCATTCCCAAGCGTTGTGCGCGATCGGAAAGTAGCTTTGGTGATGCCAGCGCACGTGTATCGCCCCGCGTGGTGGATTCCAGGAGCGCATTTACGCACGCTTGGGGGAAAGTTCATGCGCTCGCGCGACCCTGGTGCGACGCGCGTCGAACGGTGGGAGACGGACGACGACGACTTTCTCGACATCCATCGCCTCGACGCCCCGCCGGGAGCTCCGCGGCTCCTGATCCTGCATGGCCTCGAGGGCTCGATCCGCTCGCATTACGCCGGCGGGCTCCTCCGGGAAGCGCAGCGACGCGGCTGGGCCGCCGACCTGCTGATCTTTCGCTCGTGCGGTGACGAGCCTAATCGCGCGTTGCGCTTCTATCACTCCGGCGAGACGACGGATCTCGACTTCGTCGTTCGCCGGCTCATCGCGGAGGATCCCGCGCGGCCCCTGCTCATGATCGGCGTCTCGCTCGGCGGGAACGTTGTCCTCAAATGGCTCGGCGAGCAGGGAGAGAATGCGCCGGAGCAGCTCGTGGGCGCAGCCGCGGTGTCGGTGCCTTTCGATCTCGCACGCGGCTCACGATTTCTCGACCGCGGCTTCTCGCGCCTCTACCAGGCGCACTTCCTTCGCTCGCTGCGGCGAAAAGCGATCGGGAAGAGTACGCGCTATCCCGACGCGTTACGCCCCGAGGTCGTCGGCAAGGCGAGCACGCTCTATGAGTTCGATGATCTCGTGACGGCACCAGTCCACGGCTTTCGCGATGCGAATGACTACTACACTCGCTCGAGCTCCCTGCACTACCTCGCGCGCATCCGCACGCCGACGCTACTCCTGAGCGCGCATGACGATCCCTTTCTTCCGCGTGACGTGCTCGACGCGGTGCGCACGATCGCCGACGCGAACTCGTGTCTCGACGTCGAGTTCGTCGAGCAGGGAGGACACGTCGGCTTCATTTCCGGATCGGTTCCGTGGCGCCCGTTCTATTATGCCGAATGGCGCGCCACGGAGTTCCTGTCTGCGAAAGTACTCAGCTACAGCTTGGGCTCACCATCGACATCGCCGTGACGTCCATCGAGCCGCTCGACATGCTCATGCGGGACATCTTGCTCGTGTCGCCCATGCCCATCTTCGACATGCTCGTGTCCTTCATCCCGGACATGCCGCCCTTCGTCACGTCGCCCGTGAGGGTAACCGTGTGACCGACGTGGCCGGCGAGTGAGACCTTCTTGCTCCAGACATCCCACGACTTTCCATCCTTGCTGACCAGCTTGTACGTGTCGGGCTTGTCGCCCTTCTGCAGACACCCCGTTACGCTGTCGGCAGCGTTCGCGCGCGCGGATGTGACGGAGGACACCGAAAGCGCGCCGGCGAGCAGGAGCGCCGCGACGAACGTGAAGGCGAAGTGATGGAGTCGATGCATCTTGAGCCTCTCGCAAAAGTGATGATCTGGGACACGATGTGTCATGCTTGCCATTGCCGGTCGTAATAGCACACTATGTACCCGGTGCGCCTTTCGCGGTCAGGTCGGATTCACCGGCTATGATCGGAATGCGTGGCAGTTCATCTTTCAGCCCCCGTACGAGCGACAGAACCTCACTACCGGGACAATGGCAGCGCCATGATTCTGTTCTTCGCGGCATTTCTCCTCGCAGGCCTTCTCGTCGGCGTCGTCGCCATGCTCGGCGGCATCGACCGGAGGCAGCGCCACGGCGCCTGGGTGAAATACCTCAATCTGCCAACGGCGGGCGCGGCAGCAGCGCTCTTCGGAATCGTAGGCTATCCGCTCGCGAAGTATTCCACGCTGAGCATCCCTGCGATGCTCGCCATCGCAGGGGCGGCGGCCGCAGCGGCCGCGGCGTTGATGGTTGCCATTATCGCCGGATGGGCGGTGCCGAGCGCGGCCCTGCACGTCGAGGATCCACGTTACGCGCTGCAGGGGCACCCGGCCCGGGTTTCGCAATCGATTACGACGGATCATGCCGGCGAGATATTCTTCGAGCACGACGGCACGCGCCGCAGCGTTCCCGCGCTGGGCCTCGAAGGGGCAGCGATCTCCGTGGGTACCGAAGTCGTAATCGAACGAATCGAGGACGGCGTTGCGCACGTAGAGCTTTGGAGCAACATCGAACGGGAGCTGGAAAAGCTCAGCTGAGTCTCGCTGCCGCGGGCGCGCGGCCGATGAGTGAGTTACGCGCCGCGGTGTCGCGAGGTGGCGGATGTCCGAAGGGCTGATCTTCCTGTTCGTCTTCAGCGCGATCTTCATCGCGCGCATCGTCTTCGCGACGATGTTCTTTCACGCGGTGCTCCCGGACACTGATCGCTGCCCGGAGTGCGACACGCCCACCCTTCGCGTGTTATCCCGCGGCTGGAATC
>JALYSW010000247.1 GCA_030854615.1 Gemmatimonadota bacterium | reverse complement strand
TTGGCTCATTGCGATCGTGCTCGGCCCCGTGCTCTACGTGCTCGCGCCGGGAGCCATTCTCGGGCCCGGCTTCCACATGTTCACGTGGCATGTGCCAAGCGGGTGGTCGCAGTTCGGCGCGCACACGGTTCCTCGGGTGCTGCTCTACGTGGCGGCGTTCTATCCCGTGCTCGCCCTCGTCTCGCTGAACGGGCTCTGGCTCTCGGTGCGCGAGAAGCGCATCGGGCTGCTCGAGCTCGAGCTGTGCGGCGCGGCGCTGACGGCGTTCATGGGATCGCTCGATCCGGGGTCGTCGTACAACGTCTTCATTCCGCTCGCGGCATTCACGATCGTGTACGGCTCGATCGAGCTCGCCCGCGTCGCCGAGCGTCTTCCGGTGTGGCGCGGCGTGCGTCCCGCGTACGTGATCGCGCTCCTTGCGTTCGCGACGCTCGCGCACGACCCGCGCGCCTTCTGGCTTCCCGCATCCGCCAAGGCGTCGTACGCGGAGCTGCAGTCCACGATCCGCGCGCTCGACGGCACGGTGTACGCCCCCGGCATCGGCGATCTCGCGGATGGTCCGCAGCTCTATCCCACGGCGCACTGGGTTGCGCTCGACGACATGATGCGCGGCTCGCACCGCACCGCCGCCGACAGCGCGCTCTCCCGGCGTATGCTCGACCCTATTCGCCATCCAGCAAAAACGGCTTACGTGCTCACGAACCATCCGCTCGCGACGCTCGCGCCACCCGTGAGTGAGCTCGCGGACAGCTACACGCTCGTCGAGGACTACGGCGCGCGCTTCGCGTCGCTCGCCGGCCTCCCGCGCCGCTTCGATCATGGCTACCCGCGCTATCTCTACCGCTCCACGAGCACCG
The DNA here is from genome assembly GCA_030854615.1 of Gemmatimonadota bacterium. Classification (GTDB taxonomy): domain Bacteria; phylum Gemmatimonadota; class Gemmatimonadetes; order Gemmatimonadales; family Gemmatimonadaceae; genus FEN-1250. The sequence continues at coordinate 2,986 of JALYSW010000247.1, read as the reverse complement.
GAGGGCCGGCACATGCCCCCTGAGCTCTCCGCGGCCGCCGCGCCCCGCGCCGGCTCGCTTGGCGTGCTGCGGCTGCTGCGCCCCAAGCACTGGATCAAGAATCTCTTCGTTCTGGCGCCGCTGATCTTCTCCGGGCTCTTCACGCGGCAGAGCGCGCGGCTGTACGCGCTCTTCGGCATGCTGATGTTCTGCGTCGCGGCGTCGATGGTCTACATCCTCAACGACCTCGCCGACAGGGAGCAGGACGCGATCCATCCGACGAAACGACTGACGCGCCCACTCGCCAGCGGCGCGGTCTCCGTAACGGCCGCACGGACGCTCCTGGTAGTGCTTGCGGTGCTCATACTGGCCGCAATCAAGGTGAGCCTTCCGCTCGTGGGCATCTTGATCGTCTATATCGTACTGAACGTGCTCTACTCCACGTGGCTCAAGCACATGCCCGTCATCGACATCTTCAGTGTCGCCGCCGGCTTCGTGCTTCGCGTGTACGCGGGCGCCGTCGTCATCGACGTACCGCTCTCGTCGTGGATGCTCGTCACCACGCTTGCCATCGCCCTCTACCTCGCCGCCATCAAACGGCGCGATGAGCTCGAGGTGCAGGGCGACGCCGCACGCGCGGTGCTCGGCCAGTACAGCGTGGCGTTGCTCGATCGCTTCGCCCTCATGGCGTCCGTTTGCGCCATGGTCTTCTATTGTATGTTCGTCGTCACGACCCGGCCCGTACTCGCCTTCACGATCCCCTTCGTCCTCTTCGGCATCTTCCGCTACTGGTTCCTCGTCGATCGACAGGGCCGCGGAGAGTCGCCCACAGACGCGCTGTGGAGCGACGGCCCGCTGGCCATCACTGTTGTGCTGTGGGGCATTCTGTGCGCGTACCTGCTTCGCCAGCCATGAGCGATTCTCCACTCCCCATCGTTCCGGGCAACGACCACCGTCACATCCTGACGGTGGCGATCGAGGATTACTATCAGGGTGCGACGTTCAATCGCCTGATTCCGCGCGCGCGCTGGCATCGCTTCGAGAGCCGTCTCGCGCGCAACACGGCTACGACGCTCGATCTGCTCGACGAGTTCAAGCTCAAGGCGACCTTCTTCGCGCTCGGCTGGGTCGCCGATGCGGTGCCCGAGCTCATTCGCGAAGTCGTCGCGCGCGGCCACGACATCGCGAGCAAGGGCTACTTCCATCGCAGCATCCGCGAGTTCAGCCGCGATGAGTTCCGCGACGACACCGTGCGCGCGCGCGAGGCGCTCGAGCGCGCGAGCGGCCGCCAGATCGATGGCTACCGTGTGGCCCAGCGCTGGCTGCGCCCCGAGGATCTCTGGGCGCTCGACGTGCTCGCCGAGGAAGGGTACAAGTTCGACTCGAGCATCCGCCCGCTCTTCCGTCAGTATGCGAACGAGCCGTGGCGCCGCTTCGTGCACCAGCATCACCACGGCGAGCACACCATGCTCGAGGTGCCGGTGTCCACCGCGCGCGTGCTCGGCCACGACATCCCGATCGCGGGAGCGAACTACTTCCGCCAGCTCCCCTTCTCGCTCGTGCAGCGCGCCGTGCGCCAGTGGGACCGCAGCTACGACGCGCCCTTCGTGATGTACTTCCACGTCTGGGAGCTCGACCCGGACCAGCCGAAGATCGACGCCGCGCCCTTTTACGCCAAAGTGCGCCAGTATCGCAACCTCGATCGCATGGCGACGATCCTGCGCTACTACTTCGAGCAGTATCGCTTCACGAGCATCGGCGACCGGCTCGGCATCGAGAGCGTCGCTGCGTCTCCCGAGGTGCTCGCCGCCGCCGCGCTGGCCGCGTCGGAGGCGCACGAGGCCGAGCTGCGCGCGCTCCCGCCGGAGATCGTCCCCGACGGCGCGCGCACGCCGATCAGCATCGTCATCCCGTGCTTCAACGAGGAGCTCATCCTTCCGTATCTCTCGAACACGCTGGTCGGTGTCGAGGCCGAGCTGTCGAAGGAGCACGTCGTCCACTTCGTCTTCGTCGACGACGGCAGCAGCGACGGCACCTGGGCATCGCTCCAGAACATCTTCGGCGGCCGCGCGAGCTGCACCATCATCCGCCACGAGGTGAACCGAGGCGTGGCGGCGACGATCATGACCGGTATCCGCGCCTCCGAAACCGAAGTCGTCTGCTCGATGGACTGCGACTGCACCTACGACCCGCACGAGCTCGGACCCATGGTCGCGCTGCTCACGCCGGGCGTCGACATGGTCACCGCCTCTCCATACCATAAAGACGGCAAGGTCTTGAACGTCCCCGAGTGGAGACTCTTCCTCTCGCGCACGCTCTCGAAGATGTACGGGATGGTGCTGCGACATCAGCTCGCGACGTACACCGCGTGCTTCCGCGTCTATCGTCGCAGCGTCGTCGCCGACGTGCCGCTCTCACGCGCGGGATTCATCGGCGTCGCCGAGCTGCTCGGCCGCCTCGATCTGGGCGGCTCGGGAATCGTCGAATATCCGACGACGCTCGAGGTGCGCATCCTCGGCCGCTCGAAGATGAAGATCGTGAAGACGATGGCCGGACACATCAAGCTGATCTTCGAGCTCATCGGTCTTCGGCTCTTCCATCGCTCGGACGCGATGGGCCCCGCAGGGCGTCCGCTGGCGAACCCTCCGCTCTCGCGGTCGCCGTGAAGACGCTCGAGCCGGAGAACCCGCACAACCTCCGGCTCCGCTGGTTCATCACGGCGTTCGCGGCCTACGCATCGTTCTGTCTGATCTTCGGCTGGGTGCGCACACCGCTCTTCCTCGGCGTCGGCGAGGATGGATGGCCAGCGCCGTCGTTCGGGATGATGGTGTACCTGCTGTACATGACCGTTCTCCCGGTCGCGCTCTGGTGCCTGATCGCGTACGCCATCGCGTGCCGGATGCCGGGGAACTGGGGGATGCGTCTCACGATCATCGTGCTCCTGCTCATGCTCACCACCATCGAGCTCGATCACGCGTGGTACGGCATGTCCGGGCACCACGCGACG
>JALYSW010000243.1 GCA_030854615.1 Gemmatimonadota bacterium | reverse complement strand
AGTGCGATCGCACCGACACGCTCGAGGACTGGCCCGACGACCGGATCTGGGAAGAGCTGCATCTTCGTCTCGCGACGGAGGATGGCTTCACGCTCACGGAGGGTCCCGTCGTCGAAAAGGCGATCGCATGGATGCACGGCATCGTGACGGAGCCCATGCAATACGGCCGGCTCTTCCTCGCTGGAGATGCGGCGCACATCGTCCCCGCCACGGGCGCGAAGGGGCTCAACCTCGCGGTCGCCGACGTGCGCGTCCTCTCGAGCGCACTCGACAGCTTCTACCGCACCGGCTCTCCCGCCGCGCTCGCGTCGTACTCCGACAGCTGTCTCCGCCGCGTCTGGCGCGCGCAGCACTTCTCGTACTGGATGACGACGATGCTGCATCGTTTCCCGACCGACGATGCCTTCCAGCGGAAGCTGCAGCTTGCGCAGCTCCGCTGGGTGTCATCCTCGCGTGCGGCGGCGGCGAGCCTGGCCGAGAACTACGTGGGGATCGTGAGCGTATGAGCGAGTCATCGCCGGTTCAGAGCTTCATCGAACGTCTCGCCAGCGGTGAGATCACGCTGCCGACGCTCGGCAAGATGCTGGGCATGGAGCCGGGTGGCTTCGGCGAGGGCACGGCCACCTTCACGTTGAAGGCGGATCCCGACCAGCACGGAAACGTGATGGGCACTCTGCACGGAGGCGTGCTGGCCGCGGTCGCGGATACCGCGATGGGCTTCGCCTTCGCGACGACGCTCGCCGCCGGCGAATCGTTCGCCACGCTCGAGATCAAGGTGAGCTTCCTGCGCCCCGTCTGGCGTGCGACGCTCACCGCAACGGCGCATGTCCTGCACCGCGGGAAGTCGACTGGCCTCGTCGAGTGCCGCGTGACCGATGAGCGCGACCGACTCGTGGTGCACGCGACGTGTACCTGCCTCGTGCTGAGCGGAGAGCAGGCGAAGGGCCGCCAGCTGGGAGACAGTCAGGGAGGCTAGCTTTCGCGATGCATTCGTCGGCCGTGTTCCTGCAGACACTCGCGCTGGTCCTCGGCGTCGCGGCCCTGACGACGGTGATCTTCCGTCGCCTGAAGCAGCCGGTCATCTTCGGCTATCTGATCGCGGGGCTGCTCGTTGGTCCGAAAGTGCCGCTCCCGCTCGCGGCCGATCCCGCAATCGTCCAGACGCTCTCCGAGCTCGGCGTCATCCTCCTCATGTTCGCGCTCGGCCTCGAGTTTCGCATCGGGCGCGTGCTGCAGATCGGCGTGACTTCGGGGCTCGCCGCACTGGGAGAGACGAGCCTGATGATGGGACTCGGCTTTCTCGTGGGCGAGCTCCTCGGCTGGACGACGATCGAGAGTCTCTTCACCGCCGGCATCGTCGCGATCTCCAGCACGACGATCGTGAGCAAGACGTTCGTCGAGCAGGGAGTGAAAGGGCGCGTCACGGAGATCGTCTTCGGGATTCTGGTCAGCGAGGATCTCGTCGCGATCCTCCTCGTCGCGATCCTCACGGCGGTCGCGGCGGGCGGCGGGCTCTCGCCAATGGACGTCGGACTCACCGTCATCCGGCTGGCGACGTTTCTCGTCGCCCTGCTGTCGATCGGGCTGTTGCTGATCCCGCGCTTCATGCGGCTCGTGATCAAGCTTGGAAGCGATGAGACGACGCTCGTCGCCGCGATCGGTGTTTGCTTCGCATGCGCCTATCTCGCGCTCTCCTTCGGCTACTCCGTTGCGCTCGGCGCGTTCATCGCCGGGTCGCTCGTCTCGGAGTCGGGAGAGGGAGGGGTCGTCGAGCATCTCGTACATCCCGTGCGCGACATGTTCGTCGCGATCTTCTTCGTCTCGGTCGGCATGCTGATCGACCCCGCCGTCATCGTGCAGCACTGGGGCGCGGTGCTCGTGCTCGTCGCCGTGGTGATCGTCGGCAAGGTGATCGCGGTGTCGGTGAGCACCTTTCTCACCGGCAACGGGCTCGGGCTCGCGGTGCAAAGCGGAATGTCGCTCGCGCAGGTCGGCGAGTTCTCCTTCATCATCGCCGCGATCGGACTCGCGAACGGCGCAACGCGGTCGTTCCTCTATCCCATCGCGGTCGCGGTGTCGGCGGTGACGACGATCACGACGCCTTGGCTCATCCGCGCGGCCACTCCCGTCACGCTCTTCCTCGACCGCAAGCTGCCGGCGCGCGTGCAGACGTTCTCGTCACTCTACGGCAGCTGGGTGGAGCAGATGCGAAACGTTCCGGGTGACGTGAAGGAGCGCTCTCGCGCGCGACGCCTGGGGCAGCTGCTCTTCATCGATGCGGCGCTACTACTCGCGATCGTGCTCGGGGCGGTTGCGGAGGTCGGCCGCATCGGCCCGCTCCTTCAGTCATGGATGGGCATCAGCGAGTCCGCGGTTACCACGGTCATCATCATTGGCGCCCTTGCGCTCGCCGTGCTTCCGCTCGTCGGCATCGCGCGCACGTCGCGCCAGCTCGGCCTTGCGCTCGCTGTCCGCGCGATGCCGAGCGTCGCGGCGGGGCGCGTCGACTTCGCCGCTGCGCCACGCGGTGCGCTCACGGTCACCCTGCAGATCGCGATCATGCTCACCGTCATCATCCCGCTTCTCGCGATCACGCAGCCGTTCGTCACAGCGGTGCCGGGGCTGCTGACGCTCGCCGTCGTGGCGCTGGTGCTCGGCATCGCGTTCTGGCGCAGCGCGCAGTCGCTGGACGGGCATGCGCGCGCGGGCGCAGAGGCGATCGTCGCGATGCTCGGCCAGCAGATGATGGTGGACACGGCGCCCGATGCCGTGCGTCTGGCGATGGAGAGGATCGATCTCGTGCTCCCCGGGCTCGGCACGCCCGTCGCGCTGCAGGTGACGCGCGGAAGTCCCGCGATCGACCGCTCGCTCTCGAGTCTCAACCTGCGCGGACGCACAGGTGCGACCGTGCTGGCAATCATGCGCGCGGGCGAGCAGGTGCTCGTGCCGAGAGGGCACGACATGATGCGCGCCGACGATGTGCTCGCGGTGGGGGGGAGCGCCGAGGCGATTGCGGCCGCGCGCGTGCTGATCGAGGGGGAGGGAAGTGTCGCCGCCGGGTGAGCCGACGGATGGTCTCTTGCGCGTGGGCCTGTGCCTCCGTTGTACCCACGTGCAGGTAGTGGAAAGCATGCGTGGCTCTCGATTCTACCGGTGCCGGCTGGCCGATCTGGACCCCGTATTCCAACGGTATCCGCCGCTTCCCGTCCTTTCGTGTCCGGGTTTCACGCCGATTGTGGAGTCAAGGCCAGCGACTGGCACCTAAGTCGCTTGCGTATCGAGTAGTACCCCTTGCCTTTGTATAGTGTGTTACAGTTCGAAACGAAGATCGACTCGAATCGTGGTGATCGCGCATCCCACGCATTCATCTATCGACACAGGGTTCGCGGCATCGCCGCTTTCTCCCTCCTGCCGTGATGTGGGTGTTCCCATTCGGCAGATTCAGGGAGTGACCCATGCATCTCAAGATCAAGGCGCCTCCGCACAGCGCCCATCCGGCAACGGCGAACCTTCTCCTCGCCGCGCTCTCTCCCGATGATCTCGCTCTGATTTCCAGCGAGCTCGAGGCAGTCGTACTCACGACGCACGACATCCTGTACGAAGCGGGCGCGGAGATCCAGTACATCTACTTTCCGACGACGGGATGCGTCTCGATGATTCATACGACCGACGGTGGATCCGTCGAAGTCGGCACGATCGGCCTCGAGGGTTTCGCCGGGGTGCCGGTGTTGCTGCGCGCCTCCAGCGAGCCGACGCAGGCAGTCGTCCAGGTGGACGGATTCGCCTATCGCATCACGGCCGACGCATTTCGCGCCGTCGTCGCCGAGAGCAAGCACATGGAGCGGATCTTTCTGCGCTACGCCCTCGCGCTCTTCAATCAGGTCGCCCAGTCCGTCGCCTGCAACCGGCTGCACTCGCTCGAGGAGCGATGTGCACGCTGGCTCCTGATCACGCACGATCGCGTGGACGGCGACCAGTTCAAGCTGACGCAGGAATTTCTCTCCTACATGCTGGGCGTGCACCGGCCGGCAGTCACGTTGGCCGCCGGCGTTCTGCAGGAGGCAGGATATATCCGCTATTCACGCGGCAACATCACGGTCACGGATCGCCAGGGACTCGAGGGTGCCTCGTGCAGCTGCTATCAGGCCACTCGCGATGACTACGCGGCGCTCGCGAGTTAGCGGCGCGCATGGTGCGATCCACATCGGGCAGCGGCCCGCATCTCTCGCTGGATTCGTCCGCGAGCGTGGGCTCGACGGACGAGCGCGCCGGAAGCATCGGTAACGCCACGTGGCATCTGGCGCCGCATGACCTCGAAGAGCTTCGCATCGCGATCGAACGCTCGCTGTGCGAAGGCGAGATACGCGATGCGAACGAGACGGCGGTCGACGATGAGCTCCGCAGGTCGCTGCGCACCGCATGCGCCACGGCGCGCCTGCAGCGCGTCCGCGCCGAGCAGCTGCTCATGGATGTCAAGCAGATCTGGATGTCGATCCCCAGCATGCTCGCCACGCGCACGACGGAGCGATTGGGCGAGATCGTAACTGCTTGTATAGACGAGTACTATGCATAAGACGGTAGGCTCCTGACCGACGAGCGTCGCACTGTTCTTGCTATACAGTTTTCTTCACGAAGACACGCGTTGCACGGGTCAATCATCGTGTGCGTGAATAGCCAGACCAAGCGCCTCGTGGAGTCAGGTTGGAGAGTTCCCACATCATCCACAGTCGAACGGCTCGGGATCGAAGCGGCGTCGTATGGCAGATCACCGAATCGCACGCGCAGCATGTACCGGGGGCGATGGCACTCCGGTGCCTCATCTTCGATAGCCAATCGATCTGTCGTCGCTACTGGAAATATCCGGCGGACTGGTTCTCACTCGAAGATGATTTGCTTTTCGACCTGATGAGTCAGCCGTGGCAGGCCGCCGGATGAAGCTCGCGCATTTCGTGTAGCCACGAGCGTTATCTTTGGCGGGTGAGCAACTTCCTGCCCCTCCGCTGCACACGCGCGCGATTCCTTCTCGCGGCGATGTTCATCCTCGCCGGATGCGGAATCAGCGCCGAGAGCAGCGAGCACTCCTATCGCGGAGCGATGCTCTCGCCTGCGATTGCGCGCCCCGCGTTCACCCTCACCGACACGCACGGCCAGCCGTTCGATTTTCGTGCGCGCACCGATGACACGGTCACGCTGCTCTTCTTCGGCTATCTCAACTGCCCCGACGTCTGCCCCGTTCACCTCACGAACATCGCGACGGTGCTGAGCGGGCTGCCGTACGATGTCACCGGGAAGGTGCGCGTCGTCTTCGTCACGACGGACCCCGCACGCGACACGCCCGAGAAGCTCCAGGCCTGGCTCGCGAACTTCGATCCGTCGTTCATCGGGTTGCGGGGAACGCCGGAGCAGGTGAAGGCGATCGAGAAGCT
>JALYSW010000220.1 GCA_030854615.1 Gemmatimonadota bacterium | reverse complement strand
ACAACCTGTTCAGCACGAGCGCCTGGCGCCGTTTGGCGGCTTTGGGGCACATCGGTGGGACGGATAGTGCCCAGAACGTGGTGCTGTTGCGTGACTACGTAGCCTGGGAGCAGCGCCCCGAGCTGCGCCGTCGTGGCGAGCGTCTCCTGCGCCGAATGGAACAGTCCCTCGTCTGAAGGACCCTCGATGCCCGTTGGTGCTGCTAGCTGGTCATTTACCGAAGATGACCTCGGCGCGATCATGCGATCGCTCCAGCAGTTCTTGTACGACAGCAATGCCCGCTGCGCGATGCTCGTGGATCGCTCCGGGCAGCTCGTCGCGACCGTGGGCGAGCAGCCGCGCTTCGACGCCACCTCCTTCGCAACCCTCACCGCCGCCGACTTCAGCGCGAACGACCAGCTCGCGCGTCTGATCGGCGAGACGGAGTTCAGCTCTCTCTTCCATCAGGGCGAGCAGGAGTCGATGTATCTGGTGGACATCGCGCGCCGGGTGATTCTCGTCGTCCTCTTCGACAACCGGACGACGCTCGGACTCGTGAGACTGAAGGTGAAGGGAACGGTGGAGGAGCTGGCCCGCCTCTTCACGGCGATGTTCCAGCGGGCGCGCGACACCATGCATCAGCCGAACATCCTGGCGGGCGCCGAGGATGAGATCGATCGACTGTTTCAGTAGCGAAGGACACAACACATGTCGATGATCAACTATGCCGCCCGCGAGATCTCCTGCAAGATCGTGTATTACGGTCCCGGGCTCGGCGGAAAGACCACGAATCTCGAGCACGTCTACGGACGCGTCCAGCCGAACACGCGTGGAAAGCTCATCTCGCTCGCGACGGAGACCGAGCGCACACTCTTCTTCGATTTCCTTCCGGTGGATCTGGGAACGATTCGCGGCTTCAAGACGCGCTTCCATCTCTACACGGTTCCCGGTCAGGTATACTATAATGCGAGCCGGAAGCTCATCCTGAAGAGCGTGGACGGGATCGTCTTCGTCGCGGACTCGCAGGTCGAGCGCATGGAAGCGAATCAGGAAGCGATGCAGAATCTATACGAGAACATGCTCGAGTACGGATACGATCTGTCGACCATGCCGTTCGTGATCCAGTACAACAAGCGCGATCTTCCGAATGCCGCGCCGCTCGCGGAGCTGCAGGCGGCGCTCAATCCTGGGTTCGAGGTGTTCGAGACGCAGAGGCAGCGCATCATGCCGGACCCGTATCATGCGGGAGAGAATCTGATCGATCAGATTCCCACTGGAGAGTGGGTGGAGCGGGCACCATACTTCGAGGCGGTCGCGGTCACGGGAGATGGGGTATTCGACACGCTGAAGGCAGTGAGCAAGCTTGTACTGAAGACGCTCGCCTGACGACGGCGCGCTGCGGGGCGCGATGAATCTTCCCAACGCGCTCACCGCCGCCCGCATCGTCGCCGCCCCCGTCGTCGCTGCGCTTCCGTTTTCCGAGCGGTGGGAGCTCCGCCTCTTCGCCTTCCTGCTCTTCCTGGTCGTCGCGATCACCGACTACTACGACGGCAAGCTGGCCCGCACACACGGCATGGTCACGGACCTCGGGAAGCTCCTCGACCCGATCGCCGACAAGCTGCTCCTGCTCGCGACCTTCATCCCGATGTTCATCCTCGTGGGGTCGCGCGGCTCGCTCTCGCTGATGTCCCCCGACGTCGTGACGATCGCGAACGGCGCGATCGCGGGCGTGGGCGACGCAGGCCCCGGCTTGCACGACGTCTTCCCCTACATCACGCCGTTCGGCGTCTTCGGACTTCCATGGTGGATCATCGCGGTCGTGCTCGGCCGCGAGGCGTTCATGACGATCTATCGGCTGATCCGCGCGAGCAGCGGCGAGATCATCTCGGCGAGCCGCATGGGCAAGTGGAAGACTGGATTCCAGTGGACGTGGGTGGGCGCGACCTTCTTCTGGTTCGCCGCCGCGACCGCCGCAGCACAGTATCACTGGAGCGGCACGCTGTGGGTGAGCTTCGCCTACTTCAACGGCATCGTGAACATCGTGTCGATGATCGTCGCAGTCATCCTGACGCTGTATTCGCAGCTGCTGTACCTGCGGCGGTCGAGCGAGTAGTCAGTCGCTCTCGTCGAGGGCGACGTTGGACGTCACCTTCCGATCACGCCCCGCTCTCTCCCATCGTTACGACTACCTCGCGAACGACGCCGTCGTCCACGAGCTTCACCTTCCCATCCTCGATCTTTTCGCCATCCACCGACACGCTCACGACGCCTCGACACACGCCGTGCGGGTTGTTCACCGCGATGCGATAGACGCTCGTCCCGTGGCGGTACTCGATCGAAAACTCGCGCCATGCCTTGGGCACACTCGGGTCGATCGTGAGCCACTCTCCGCGCTTCGTGAAGCCGAGTATGCCCTCGAGCGCCGCACGATACATCCAGCTCGCCGACCCAGTGTACCACGTCCATCCTCCGCGCCCAATGTGTCCGTGAGCCGTGTACACATCCGCGCACACGACGTAAGGCTCGACCTTGTACGTCTCCACGTCGCCTTCGTTCGTCGCGTGCGTGAGCGGATTGAGCAAGTCCATCAGGTGGAAGGCGCGGTCGCCGTCGCCGATGCGCGCCGTCGCGAGCGCTGCCCAGATGGCGGCGTGCGTGTATTGCGCGCCGTTCTCGCGCACGCCGGGGACGTATCCCTTGATGTATCCGGGATCCTTCGTTCCCTTGTCGAACGGCGGTGTGAGTAGCATGATGAGCCGCGCGTTCTCGTCGACGAGACGTTCGTCCATCGACTGCAGCGCCTGTTTGGCGCGATCGGGGTGCGCGGCACCGGAGAGCGTCGCCCAACTCTGAGCAATAGAATCGATCTTGCAGTCGTCGCTCTGCGTTGAACCGAGCGGGGTGCCATCATCGAAGTACGCCCGCCGATACCATGCGCCGTCCCATGACGTACGCTCGACGGCCGCTGCGTAATCGTCGGCGCGCGTGCGGCAGCGAGTTGCGACGTCGGCATCCTTCCGGCGTCCGGCATGCTCGGCGAAGCGCCGCAGCGTCGCGATGAGAAACCACGCCAGCCAGACGCTTTCGCCCTTCCCCTCGATGCCGACGCGGTTCATCCCATCGTTCCAGTCGCCGCTGCCCATCAGCGGCAATCCATTCGAGCCCTTCGTGCACGCACGATCGAGAGCGCGCACGCAATGCTCGTACAGTGTTGCCGACTTCGCGCTCACCTGCGGCGCCTCGTACGCCTCTTCCTCGGCCGGCGCAAGCGCCGCCTGCTCGAGAAATGGCGCGCGCTCGTCCCAGATCGCGGAATCGCCCGTGACGATGACATAGTGGTCGGCGACGAACGGCAGCCAGACGAGGTCGTCGGAAATGCGCGTCCGCACGCCCCGACCGCTCGGCTCGTGCCACCAGTGCTGCACGTCTCCCTCCAGGAACTGTCTCCCTGCACACCGCATCAAATGCGCGCGCGCAATGCCCGGCTCGGCGTACACGAACGCCATGGAGTCCTGCAGTTGATCCCGAAATCCGTATGCGCCGCTCGACTGGTAGAGCGCCGAGCGCGCCCACATGCGACACGACAGTGCCTGATAGAGCGACCAGCGGTTCACCATCACGTCGAACTCCGGCGACGGGGTATGCGCCGAAATCGTCGTGAGTCGCGCATCCCATGCGCGCACCGCGCCATCGACGGCCGCCGCCGCGGCTTGGGGCGCGCCGTGTCGGGCGATGATCGCCCGCGCCTCGTCCTGACTCTTCGCCGCACCGAGCAGCACCACGATCGGGCGTGTCTCACCCGGCTCGAGAGTCACCGATGATCGCAGCGCAGCGCACGGATCGAAGCCTGCGCCCGTGACGCCGGAGAGTGTCCTGGCGGCGAGCGCGGCCGGCGCGGCGAGATCACCATTTCGTCCGATGAACTCCTCGCGATTGGCGGTGAAGCCCGTAATCGGCTCGCTCATCCACGAGAACGCGACACGCGAGGCGAAATCATCGGCGAAATAATTCTCGGCAAACACGGCGCCCGTGCGATCATCCCGCCAGGTGTGCAGCTGGTGCCGCGTGTGCTCGCGCTGCGCCCCGAGCGTGAGCTCGACATAGCTCGTGAGCGTCAGTCGCCGGCGCACAGTGCCACGATTCGTGAGTACCAACTGCGAGATCTTCACGGGATCGCTTTCGGGCACGCCGAGCGACAGCTCGCTTGCAATGCCGTGGCGCTCGTGGCTGAACGTGGTGCGCCCGGGCATATGCCGCACCACATACGAGGGCGCGGCGCCATCCGCTGCGCGCGTCGGATCGATCGCGGGCGCCGGCGCCGGCGTCGCTGACCAAACCTCGCCGCTTTCATCGTCGCGCAGATAGAGCACCTCTCCAGCGGGATCGCTCACTGGATCGTTGTGCCACGGCGTGAGGCGATAGAAATAGCTGTTCTCGGCCCACGCGAACCCCGCGCCGCGCTCCGTCACGCAGAAGCCGGCGTTGGGATTGGCGACGATGTTTGCCCAAGGCGCCGGCGGAAGGTGCGAGCCGGCGATGCGCATCTCGTAGCCCTCGGCCGTCGCGGCACCCACGCCGTTCGGGTACGCGGACGATGCGCCGGGAGCCGTAGCGCTACGCGCGATCGCCGGACTCGCGTTCGTCGCCACCGCGAGCTCCTTCGCATCCGGCAGCAGCTCACGACGCACGCGATCGGAGAGGCTCCATTCCTCCACGGGTGGGAGCGGAGCGCCGAACGCGGCGCGGTCGACGATGCTGCCGAGTCCCACGCCATCGCAGACTATCGTCACCCGGGCGGTGGCGCGCAACAGTGCAACATCCTCGGGCGGCATCGAGTCTGTCCGGCGCACGAACACTCCGCCGGGACGATCGATGACTCCGCCTTCGCTCGAGGAACGAACCACCGACACGATCCGATCGTGGAGATCCTGGAGATACGATGGGTCGTTGGCGATGAGGATCACGAGGTCTGCCGTAACGCCTTTCGTTCGCCAATATTTGTGTGCGACGAGCAGCTGTCGCACACTGGGTAGCCCGACCTCATCGGAGATCGTCGCCAGCACGACGGGCCAATCGCCCGAGATGCCCTGGCCCCACAGCGCGCGCTGACCGCGCCGGTTCTCCGCGCGCGTTTGCGCCGACGCCCGCAGCTCTTCATTCGGATAGAGCAACGCCCCCACCAGTACCTGATACAACGCGGCGTCGGCAGGCGGGACATCGAGAATGCGGAGCTCGACCTGCGCAGCGGTCCACGAGAGAGACAGCGCGCGGTCGGCAGAGGTGAGATTCCGGTATCGATCCGCGATGTCGCGCGCCTGATCGCGACTATCGGCGACGATGGTCGTGAAAGCGACGCGACCCGTGCGCCCGGGGCCGAGCCGAAGGCGCACGCGCAAGGACATGATGGGGTCGAGCACCGCACCCGTGGCACCCGAGAGCGCAACGCCCTCATCGAGCACGCGCGGAGCGCGAACGCTCCGGCCCCGGCCAATGAAGCTCGCGCGGTCCGTCTCGCACGAGAGCTCGCCCACGACCTCCGGGCCCGTCGCGACGACCTGCGCGCACCAGAGCGTCTGGTCGCCGCCCGACCGCGGCCGCCGGCTGGCGAGTACGACGCCTTCCGGAAGCCATTCCGTCTGCACGAAGAGATTCTGAAACGCGGGGTGTGCGCGATCCGCATCCGGATCGGTGAGCACGACTTCTCCATAGCTCGTGAGCTCGATCTCGCGCGTCTGCCGCGAGCGGTTCGTCACCGCGACCACGCGCACCTCGGCCCGGTCGCGCGGCACGACGATGATGTCGGTACGCGTCTCGATCTGATCGTCCCGTCGCCGGAAAATGACGCGGTCGGTCGCGAAGGTGACGCGGTACGTGTCGGGCTCGACCCCGCACGGCTGATAGGCGGCGGACCAGACGCGTCGCGTCGTCAGATCCTTTACGTAGATCCACTGCCCGGTGTCATCGCGAGTGGCATCGGCGCGCCAGCGTGTCACCGCGATGCCGTTCGAGCGACTGTATCCGCTTCCGGCATTCGTCACGAGAACGCAGTACGGTAGGTCTCCGAGCAGCCCGATGCGCGGCTCCGCCGTATTCGCGGTGTCGAACTCGCGAACCACAGGCTGGTCGAGCGGCGAGCTCGCAGGCGTGATCTCGGGGACGTCCGGCTGCGAGGTGCGCACGACGTACCGACGTGGGACACGTTCATCAAGGAGCAGCCGCGCGGCGCGACAAATGGGGTCGGTCATGAATCGGCGCTGCCAGATGCCATCGCCCGCCGTGAGATTCAGTGCGTTGTCGATCGCAACGAGCGTCATGCCGACGTGATGCGCCATCGATGTGCTGACGACGGCGCGCGTCTCATCGGCGTCCGGCCGCGAATAGTCGAGTGCATCGTGAAAGCCGAATTCGCCGAGCGCGCCCTCGCGCTCGAGGACAGCCAGATTCAGCATCGCCTCCCGGGGATCGAACGCAAGTGCGAGCGCCGTCGCATAGGGCGCGACGACGAGGTCGTTCGCGAGACCGCGCTTGAGGGCGAGATCCGGCACGCCGAAGGCCCGGTACTGATAGGTATCGTGACGGTCGCGCACGTTGTATGCGGACTCCGAAATGCCCCACGGTACGTTGCGCGAACGCGCGTACCCGATGTGGCGGCGCACTGCGGCGCGATGAGTCTGATCGAGCAGCGAATACGGCCGCGATGGCATCACGAGCACGGGCATTAGATACTCGAACATGCTCCCGCTCCACGACACGAGCGCCGTCGCGCCGCTCTGCGCTGTCAGCGAGCGACCGAGCCGGAACCAGTGCTCCGTGGGAGCATCGCCCTTGGCGATGGCGACGAAACTCGCGAGGCGCGCTTCCGAAGCCAGAAGATCGTAGGACGATGCATCGAGTCTGTTCGCCCGCTCGTCGAATCCGATCGCGAACAACTTGCGGGTCTCGTCGAAGAGCAGGGTGAAGTCCATTTCGAGCGCCATCTCGCGGGCGCGTTCCGCGACACGCTCGAGCCTCTCTGCTTCGTCGGCAACGGGCGGCGCCGCGGCGCGTGCGCCGGCGGCGATCTCGTGACACGCGACGGCGGTTGCAAGCAGATGCCCCGCGAGGTTGCCCGAGTCGACGGTCGAGACGTACGGTGGTTCGAGCACGCCCAGGTCCGAGAGCCGATACCAGTTGTAGAAGTGGCCGCGCAGACGACGGAGCGACGTCATCGTCGCCATCGTGCGCTCGAGACGCTCGACCAGCTCCCGCCGCGGCAGGAAGCCGAGATCCAATGCGGATACCGTGGCGAGCAGCTGCAGGCCCATGTTCGTCGGCGAGGTGCGGTCTGCGAGCACCGGCGTCGGTGTCTGCTGATAGTTGTCCGGCGCGAGCCAGCGTGTACCGTCTCCCACGAATTCGGAGAAGTAGCGCCAGTGTCGTTCGCCGTAGCGCACCATGGTCGCACGCTGTGCGGGGGTCAGCGCGAGATCCGGACGGGAAGTCGCCGCGCTGATGCGAAGTGCGATGTACGGCGCCCCCACCCAGCACAGAATGAAGGGCAGCACGAGATAGACCGGCGCCACCGCTGCCCCCCACGCGGCCAGGGCGAAGCCGACGAAGGCAGCCAGCGTCATCTCTCCATTGATGGAGGGCCGATCGCGAGCGACGATGTGCTCGACTTGCGAAGAGGTCGTCCACTCGAGCATGTGGCGGTGCGTGA
This sequence comes from Gemmatimonadota bacterium, assembly GCA_030854615.1. Lineage (GTDB taxonomy): Bacteria > Gemmatimonadota > Gemmatimonadetes > Gemmatimonadales > Gemmatimonadaceae > FEN-1250. The sequence goes on along the minus strand of JALYSW010000220.1, from coordinate 1,918 downwards.
TGAACGTGCGCACGAGCGCGCGGACGATTGCATCGAGCGCGATGAGCGCCTGATGCGGCAGAAAGACGACGCCGAGTGCCGCCTGTTCCATCGACGACTCGGTATCGTGCCGCAGAGCGGCGTAGTACGGACGCCACGACTGATGGCTCGGCGGTGTGGCCGCCATGAGGAGCGGGGCGAGCAGCCAGCGCATGGCGAACGTGACGAATGCGATGGCGGTCCATGCGACCGGCGATCCCGGAAGCACCGTCCAGCCGGCAACGAGCCACGCGACCATTGCAATGGGCACGACGCTGCGCCGCAGATTGTCGACCATCTTCCAGCGCGACAGCGCCGTGAGCACGTGCTTGCTCGCCCCGCGCGCGAACAGAAACGGGAGCAGCTGCCAATCGCCTCGCGTCCATCGCTGCTGCCGCCGCGCGGCGGTGAGGTAGCGGGATGGATAGTCGTCGAAGAGCTCGATATCGGTCACGAGCCCCGCGCGCGCGAACGCACCTTCGATCAGATCGTGGCTCAGGAGGGAATTCTCGGGGAAGCGGCCGCGAGTCGCGTGCTCGAAGGCCGCGAGGTCGTAGATGCCCTTGCCCGTGTACGATCCCTCGCCGAAGAGATCCTGATAGACATCGGAGACCGCGGTGGTATATGGATCGACTCCCGGATGGCCGGAGAAGATCGCCGCGAAACGCGAGCGATTCGCGCTCTCCAGCGTCACGCTCACGCGAGGCTGCAGGATACCGTAGCCGTCGACCACTCGTGTGCCGTCATCGCGGAAGACGGCGCGGTTGAGCGGGTGCGCCATCGTGCCTATGAGCGCCGCTGCAGCACCGCGCGGGAGAAGTGTATCGGCGTCGAGCGTAATCACGTAGCGCACAGCCGCCAGCCACGCACCGTCACCCTCGACCGTCGAAAAGGCATCGAGCGCGCGCCCGCCGAGGAACGCGTTGAACTCCTCGAGCTTTCCACGCTTTCGTTCCCACCCCATCCAGACTCCCTCGGCGTCGTTTTTCCGGCGAGGGCGCTGGAAGAAGTAGAACGGTGTGGCTTCCGCATACTCGCGGTTGAGCGCCCGCACAGTCTCGACCGCCGCCTGGACGATCGCCGCATCGGCGGGCAGGGACTCGGACGCTGCATCCGTGAAATCGGCGAGCAGCGCAAAGCGAATTTCGTTGTCGCGATTGGCGAGGAACTGCGTTTCGAGGTGATCCAGCGCATCGCGCGCCGCTGCGGGGGACTCGAGCAGCAGCGGAACCACTACGATGCATCGATGCTCGGCGGGCACGCCGTTGTGTGAGTAGTCGAGGCGCGACAGGCGGGCGGGGGGCACGAACATCGTGGCGATCTGATTCACGATCGCGATCCCGATCTCGCTCGCGGGCACGCCGGTGAGGAGTATCGCGAGCGCCCACATCCAGAACGAGGACGCCGTGGGGAGTGGAGCGATCGCCGCCGCGAGGATGACGAGCGTGGCGATCGTGATGGCGCCGAAATAGAGCGAAGCCGCGTGCCGGCGAGCGAATCGAGAGACGCGCTGGCCGATCGCCGGTCGATAGCTCAGCGCCTGCTCGAGGGCGTCCTTGCCGCGCCCGACGAGATAGTAGCCGACATGCGAGATTCTGTCGCGCTCGCCGATGCTCTTCTGCGACGGGTCACTCTCCTTCGCGGAGCCCTGCACGGCGAGATCGATTGCCGCGCGTGCGACCGCCGGCTCGGAGAGCTTCGCGCGCTTGGCGAGACGCTCGACCGCATGCCGGTAGCGGTCGCGAGACTCGAAATCCATCGTGGGATAGCAGCGGGATGGATCGTCGCGCAGCACCGCCTCGGTGGCGCTCATGTCCTCGACGAAGTCGGGCCACGTGAAGCTCGCCACCGTGCGCAGGCTCGTGATGCTGTTCGCCATCACGAGCTGCGTCAACGACTG
>JALYSW010000214.1 GCA_030854615.1 Gemmatimonadota bacterium | reverse complement strand
AGGATCACGACACCCTGCAGCGCGTCGACCATCTGCTTCGGCACGAGCGCGTTGATCGCGAGACCGCCCTGCGACAGCGTCGCGAAGAAGAGCGCAGCGAGCACGACGCCGAGCGGATTGCTGCGACCCACAAGTGCCACGGCGATACCAAGGAAGCCCGCTCCGGTCGCGAACCCTTCCTCGTAGTAGTGCTCGTAGCCGAGCACGAAGTTGATGCCGCCGAGCCCCGCGAGCGCGCCGCTGATGGTGAGCGCGCGAATCCACGTGCGGCCAACGTCGATCCCCGCATTCTCGGCCGCATCGGGCTGCAGTCCCACTGCGCGCAACTCGAAGCCGCCGCGCGTACGGAAGAGGAACCACCAGATGAGGAGTGCCGCGAATAGTTCGATGGCCAACGAACCATTCGCGGCGGATCCGTGGAAGGCGGACCAGAGCACGGAGAGGCGCGGGAGCACGCCGGCGTGGATCGTCTGCGTGTGCAGCGTCTCCGGAACGCGCAATCGCGTGGAGAGGAGCCAGCTCAATGCGGCGAGCACGATGAAGTTGAGCATGATCGTCGTGATCACCTCGTGCGCGCCCCACTTCGCGCGCAGCGCGCCGGGGACGAAGCCCACGGCGCCGCCGGCGGCGAGTGCGCCGAGTGTGCAGAGCGGCACGGCGATGAGCGCCGCCGTCCCCGCCGGAAGCGCGAGACCCACCAGCGCCGCCGCGAGCCCGCCGGCGGCCAGCTGCCCCTCGGCCCCGATGTTGAAGAGCCCCGCGCGCAGCCCGACGGCGACGGCGAGCCCGGTGCAGATGAGCGTCGTCGTCTTGTAGAGCACCTGACCGAAGCCGTACGCGTTACCCCACGTGCCTTCGAGCATCAGGCGATACACCGCACCCGGCGACTGGCCGACCGCGAGGATGAGCAGATCACCGACGACGATGGAGACGAGCAGCGCGACGAGCGGCGGAAGCACGGCCTCGATGATGTGGTCGCGCATCGTGCGCTCGGGGGCGGGTGTCGCGTTCTCCGCCGTGGTCGCCGTTGGTGCCGACACCGGATCGCTCACGTGCGAGCTCCCGTCATGAGCGGCCCGAGCGTCTCTACGCTCGCATCGCTCCGCGGTACGATAGCCGCGATCTTCCCACCGTACATCACGGCGACGCGATCCGACAGCGCGAGGATCTCCGACAGCTCGGCCGACACGAGCAGGATGCCCATCCCTGCATCGCGCGCGGCGCGCAGGCGCGCGTGAATGAGCTCGATCGCGCCGACGTCAACGCCTCGTGTCGGCTGTGCGGCGAGGAGTACGAGCGTCGGCTGCATGGTCGGGCGGGAGAGTGCGCGGGCGATCACGGTCTTCTGCTGGTTGCCGCCTGAGAGCGCGCGCGCCGGAAGCGTCGGATCCGCGGGGCGGATGTCCGCGCGCGCGATGGCCTCGCGCGCGTTGGCGAGGATGCGCGCGCGATCGAGCACGCCGCCGTGCGTGTACGAGCGCTCGCGGCCGAGGATGAGGTTGTCGGCGATGGAGAAGTCGAGGACGAGGCCGCGGCGGTGGCGATCTTCGGGGATGTGTGCGAGGCCGTGCGCATCCCGCTCGCGCACGGACATCGAGGTCGCGTCGCGGCCGCCGAGCAGGATCTCGCCGCTCTCCACCCTGCGGAGTCCGGCGATCGCCTCGATGAGCGCGCTCTGGCCATTCCCTTCGACGCCCGCGATGCCCACGATCTCACCGGGGCGCACCGCGAGCGAGACGTCGTCGACCGCGCGCTGCCCGCGCTCGCCGAGGACTATGGCGTGTCGCACCTCGAGCGCGAGCGAGCCATCGGCAGAACTCGGTACCGATGCCACCACCTCGCGCTCGCGTGCGACATCCCCCGCGAGCACCACGTCGCGCCCGACCATCGCGCGCGCGATCGACGCCGGACTCGTCCCCGCCGTCGGAAAGCGCGCCACCGTCCGCCCCGCGCGCACCACGGTGATCGTATCCGAGATCTCGGTCACCTCGTCGAGCTTGTGCGTGATGAGGATGATCGTGCCGCCGTCATCGCGCAGCGCGCGCAGCACGCGCCAGAGCTCCTGCACCTCGGGCGGCGAGAGCACCGCGGTCGGTTCGTCGAGAATCAGAATCCGCGCGCCGCGCACGAGCGTCTTCAGTATCTCGACGCGCTGCTGCTCGCCAACGCTCAGCTCGCGCACGAGCTGGCGTACGTTCATCCGGAAGCCGCTCTTCTCCGCCGCCGCCGCCACTTCGCGCTCGGCGCGCGGGAAATCGATCGCGAGCCCGCGCGTCGGCTCGCGGCCGAGGATGACGTTCTCGACGATCGTGAGCGTGGGGACGAGCATGAAGTGCTGGTGCACCATCCCGACGCTCGCGTCGATTGCGTCCGCGGCGCTCCAACCAGTGACATCCCGCCCTGACACTTCGATCGTCCCGGCGTCTGGCGGATAAATCCCCGCGAGGATTCGCATGAGCGTCGACTTCCCCGCGCCGTTCTCGCCGACAAGCGCGTGAATCTCTCCTCTCATCACCTCCAGCGACGCGTTACGCACGGCGTGACAGTCGCCGAAGCGCTTCGCGATGCCGGTCATGCGCACGGCGGCCATGCCGGACTTCGCGGCGACCTCCGTCATCGCTCCGCCGGCACGACGATCTTCCCCGAGATGATGTCCGCGCGCAGCTGCTCGACCCGCGCGTGCACGCTGTCCGGAATCAGTCCGCGGTTATGCGCATCGTAGATGTAGCCGACGCCGTTCTCGGCGAGCCCGTACTCCTGCACGCCGCCGTGAAAGGTGCCATCGTGTGCCTTCTGGATCTGGTCGAACACCACCGCGTCGACTCTTTTCACCATCGACGTCAGCACATGCCCCGGCGCCTCGGTGTACTGATCCGCATCGACGCCGATCGCGAGCTTCCCCGTCTGCCGCGCCGCCTCGAAAACACCGAGCCCCGTGGAGCCCGACGCGTGGAAGATCACGTTGACGCCGGACTGATACTGGCTGAGCGCGAGCTCCTTGCCGCGCCCCGGATTGCGAAATGCCTCGGGTGTTACGCCCGCGTACTGCGCGATGACGGTGCAATCCGGGCATACGTACTTCACGCCGGCGCGGTAGCCCGCCTCGAACTTGTGGATGAGCGGAATATCCATCCCGCCGACGAAGCCGAGCTTCTTCGACTTCCCGACGAGGGCGGCGAGCGCGCCGACGAGAAAGGATCCCTGCTCCTCGCGGAACTTGAGCGCCGCGAGATTCGGCGGCGGCGGGATGACCTTGCCCGTGGAATCGAGCGCCAGCGCGTAGTCGACGCCGGCGAAGTGCGTGTCCGGATATTCCTTGGCGAGCGCGGAGAGGTCATCGGTGAAGATGAAGCCGACGCCGATCACCAGTTGCATGTGCTCGGCCGCCAGTAGCCTCAGCCCCGCCTCGCGATCGGAACCTTCGCCCGGCTCGATGAAGTGGATGTGCGCGCCGATGTCGTGCTCGGCGCGCTCACCGCCGCGATACGCGCCATCGTTGAAGGATTTATCACCGCGTCCGCCGACGTCGAAGACGATGCCGATGTCGAGCCCGCCGTGACTCGCAACGGGCGCGAGCGGCGCGGGATGGACGAAGAGCAACGCGATGTGGGCGAGGAGGAGCACCCCGACGAGGAGGAGCAGAGACCGCACGCCCAAAAACTCGCGCGCGGCAAGAGGGCGGGCAAGCACGCCACCTGGCCGATGCACCGGTTGCGCGTCCCGCCCAACCCTGCGACTGTTCGTCATGTCCGACATTCTCGCCGCGCGCTCTCAGATGGGAATGTCGCTGATCTTCCATATCATCTTTGCGGTCATCGGGATCGGCCTACCCGCGCTGATGGTGATCGCCGAGTATCGCTGGCGGCGCACAGGCGACGCGGTGTACCTCGAGCTCGCGAAGCGCTGGTCGAAGGGCGCGGCCATCCTCTTCGCCGTTGGCGCCGTCTCTGGAACCGTGCTCAGCTTCGAGCTTGGCCTCCTCTGGCCGGAGTTCATGAAGGTGGCGGGGCCGATCATCGGGATGCCCTTCTCGCTCGAGGGCTTCGCCTTCTTTACCGAGGCGATCTTCCTCGGCATCTACCTGTACGGGTGGGATCGCATCTCCGCGCGCGCGCATGTGATCGCGGGCATCATCGTGGCGGCGAGCGGCGCTGTCTCAGGCATCTTCGTCGTGATCGCCAACGCGTGGATGAACACGCCGCGCGGTTTCACGCTGGTCGACGGAAAGTTCACGAACATCGATCCGCTCGCGGCGATGATGACGCCGGCCGCCTTCCCGCAGACGCTGCACATGACGCTCGCTGCGTACGCGGCGACGGGCTTCGCGGTGGCCGGAATTCATGCGGCGATGCTGCTGCGCAATCCGAAAAACACCTTCCATCGCCACGCCTTCACGATTGCGATTCTCGTCGGCGCGCCCGCTGCGCTGATCCAGCCGCTCTCCGGCGACATCAGCGCGCGCTACGTCGCCGCGCAGCAGCCGGTGAAGCTCGCCGCGATGGAAGGCGACTTCGTGACGATGCGCGGCGCGCCGCTGCGCATCGGCGGCATCCCGAACGAGGATGAGAGGCGCACGAACTACTCGATCGAGATTCCGAAGGGACTCTCCTTTCTCGCGACGCACGACTTCAACGCCGAGATCAAGGGGCTCAACGACTTCCCGCGTGACGTCTGGCCGCCGGTGACGATCGTGCACATCGCGTTTCAGGTCATGGTCGCCCTCGGATCGTTCATGGCGCTCGTCTCGCTGCTCGTGCTCGTGATGCGGTGGCGGAAGCGCGATGTGACCTCGATGCGATGGCTGATGACTGCGATCGTGCTGGCCGGACCGATGGGATTCATCTGCATCGAGGCGGGGTGGACGGTAACCGAGGTGGGGCGACAGCCGTGGGTCATCTATGGCATCCTGCGCACCGCAGACGCAGTGACGCCGATGCCCGGGCTGATCGTGCCCTTCCTCGCCTTCAGCACGCTCTACGCCTTCCTCGGCGTGATCGTGGTGTGGCTGCTCTACAACCAGGTGATGCGCAGCCCGAGCGAGCGCGATCTGCTTTCGATGCAGACGGGCACCGCATGACGATCACTCCCGCCGTCGCCATCGCCGGCATCGTCATGATGGCGCTCACCTTCTACGTCCTCTTGGCTGGCGCGGACTTTGGCGGGGGCGTGTGGGATTTTCTCGCGAGCGGTCCGCGCAAGCAGGACCAGCGCGATGTCATCTCGCACGCCCTCGCGCCGATCTGGGAGGCCAATCACGTCTGGCTGATCCTCGTGATCGTGCTGCTCTTCACGTGCTTCCCCACGGTGTTCGCGACGATCGTCATCGTGCTGCACATCCCGCTCACGCTGATGCTCTTCGGTATCGTGCTGCGCGGCTCGGCGTTCATCTTCCGCAGCTACGGGAGCACGCGCGACGCGGCACAGCAGCGGTGGGGGCGCGTGTTTGCGATCGCGAGCATCGTGACGCCGGTGCTCCTCGGCATGTGCGTCGGCGCGATCACGAAGGGGATCGCGTGGGGAGTGCACCTCGCGTCGTTCGGTGATCCGACGCATCTCCCCTTCGTGTCCGACTTCATTTTGCCGTGGCTCACCTGGTTCGGCTTCAGCGTCGGCCTCATGGCGCTCGCGCTCTTCTCCTTTCTCGCCGCCGTGTATCTCACCGTCGAGACCGAGGGCACGCCGCTGCAGGAAGATTTCCGCACGCGTGCGTTGTGGGCAGCCGCGGCGGTGTTCGTGATCGCCTTCGGTGTGCTCGCCCTCTCGTGGAGCGCGGCGCCAATGGTGCGGCGTGCGCTCATGGGCGGATCGTGGGCGCTGCCCTTTCACGTCGTCACCGGGATCGCAGCTGTGACCGCGATCGCGGCGCTCTGGACTCGGCGCTATCGGCTCGCGCGCGTGGCGGCCGTCGCGCAGGTGACCTTCATTCTGTGGGGATGGGCCGCGGCGCAATATCCGTATCTGCTTCCGCCGACACTCACCATTGCGGGCGCCGCCGCGCCGATGCGCACGCTGGTGCTCGCGCTTTGGGCGCTCGCGGCCGGCGCGTGCGTGCTGTTTCCGTCACTCTACTATCTCTTCCGCATCTTCAAGATGCAGAAGCGCACGTAGCGAGAAGCCGAGCCGCTACGGCTTTCTGATCGGAATCTTCGTCGCCGAATTGTCGTCGCTCAGATGCTTGAGCCGTTCGCGCGCGGCGGAGGATATCTGCTTGAAGTACGGATCCCCATTTTGCCACATGTCGCCGACGAACGCGTATGCGTCGCGCGCTCGCGCCTTGTCCCCGAGCTTCTCGGCGATGCGTCCACGCTCGAGCTCAACGTAGACACCGAGTGACGAGTTCAGCATGCCCACCTCGTCGAGGATCGCCGCGGCCTCCGCGTTGTGCCCCTGCGAGGAGAGCAGCACTGCCTGCGTGATCCACCCCCAGCCGCATGAATGACAGGAGCTGTCGGGCAGCGCGGCGAACTGCCTGATCGCACCAGCGGTGTCTCGACGCGCAAGTGTCAGGTACGTTCGCGCGAGATCCACCGAGTATCCGATCTCGTGAACCTCGTCAGGCGAATGCGAGAGCTTCATCATCGAATCGGCGACGTGCATCACGACCTTGATCGGCATCGTGTCGCCCATGATCCCCCACAGGCTGATCGCGCACGGGCCGCACGTCTGTCCCTTCATGAGCAACGCGAGCACTGCGCTATCGGCCTGCGCAGCCGGAATCTCCCCCGCCATCGATGCGCCGAGCAGCGTCTCCGCGCTCCGATGCACGGTGAGCGCCTCTTTCGCGTGTCCGCGCAGTAAAAGCGCGAATGCGAGCCGCCGTTCCCGCGTGAGCGAATCGCCGAATCCCGCGAAGTTCGCCTTCCGACCGCTGGCAATCAGTCGCGCCAACCGCACGTTCGTTTCCGCGCTGTCGCCCCACTCGACCGATGCGCTCGCCGCGTGCTGCAGCTGATCCGCGGATGCGGTGTCGAGCATCGTCCGCGTCTCTGCCGTGTTCGCGAGCTTGGGATCAGCGAGTCGTGCGAGCAGGCGCATCCCCTCGGCATCGACATCCGTCGGGTTGTGCGAGAGGTAGGCGGCGAGATAGCGGCGGCCATTCGCCGTTCCATAGCGAAACGCCATCTCGATGGCGTGGATGTAGGCCGGCGTGAAGGCCGAGTCGAGCGCGATCGCCTTGTCGAA
>JALYSW010000193.1 GCA_030854615.1 Gemmatimonadota bacterium | reverse complement strand
CGCGCGCTACGCCGCCGGTGGCGAGTCCACCGTAAATGCGCACGTACCGGCGCGCGCGCTCCAATCGCTGGGCGCACTCTCCACCGACGCGCGTGCATTGCTTACGAGCGCAGCGGAGCGGCTCGGCCTCACCGCGCGCGGCTACCATCGCGTGCTGCGCGTTGCGCGCACGATCGCGGATCTCGATGCGTCGCGCGGCGTCGACATGCCGCATGTGGCCGAGGCGCTCCGCTATCGGACGACGGGCGAGAGCGCCACGTCGTCCTGATCGAGAATCGCGAACCTCGATACGGACTCACCATTTGTCCGTCGCGCGCACAGGGACTTTGCGCTTCGCGGCCGGGCGCTTCACATTCTCCCTCGCCGGGCGCCAGCGCGATTTCCCGCGCATCTCCGCGCCCCGCATCCCGTCTTCGCACCCGGAGCACCGCATGTCGCCGACACTCCGCTCGTTTGCCGCGCTCACACTCCTCGTCGCCGTCGCGCCGCTCGCCGCGCAGGTCACCGTCATCAAGGCGGGGAGGCTCGTCGATACCGAGAAGGGAACAGTCGCGACGAATCAGATCATCATCGTGCGCGACGGGAAGGTCGAGGCGGTAGGGCCGTCACTCGCGATCCCCGCCGGAGCGAAGGTCCTCGATCTGTCGAACATGACCGTGCTGCCGGGGCTCATCGACAGCCACACGCACGAAGCCGATGGCGTGTTCGCCGAGGACAACGGGGATCCGCGCGCGGTGCTCTTCCACACGTCGTCCGAGGTCGCGCTCGCCGCGATTCCGAGTGTGAAGGCGACGCTGATGGCCGGTTTCACTACCGTTCGCGACCTCGGCACATACCGCGCGCTCAACGACGTCGCGCTCCGCGACGCGATCGCGCGCGGTGACATCCCCGGTCCGCGCATGTACGTCGCGGGCGCGTACATCACGATCACCGGCGGCGCCGGTGCGATGACGGGCATCTCCCCCGACGTGATTCTTCCGTGGGACATGAAGTTCGGCGAGGCGAACAGCCCCGACGAAGTGCGGCAGAAGGTGCGTCTGCTCGCCGCGCAGGGAGTCAACGTGATCAAGGTGCTGTCGACCGGCGCGGTGCTCACGCATGGGAGCAACACGAAGTCGCAGGAGTTCACGCCGGCGGAGCTCACCGCCGCGGTCGAAGAGGCGCACAACTTTGGCCTCAAGGTCGCCGCGCATGCGCATGGCGCCGAGGGCATCAAGAACGCGATTCGCGCGGGCGTCGCGTCGATCGAGCACGGCACGTACCTGGACGACGAAGCCATCCGCATGATGAAGGAGCACGGCACCTTCTACTCGGCCACCCTCGACGTGCACGACTGCATCGTGGCGAAGCCGGACCAGCCGGCGGACTTCCTCGCGCACAACAAGGGGATTGCGGAGACACACTATAGTGCGTTCAGGAAGGCCGTGGAGGCGGGAGTGAAGATCGCGTTCTCCACCGACGTGCCCGTGTGCCCATACAAGGATGCCGGCAAGGAGTTCGCGTACATGGTGAAGTACGGGATGACGCCGATGCAGGCGATTCAGGCGGCGACGATGGGCGGCGCGGAGCTGATCGGCGTGCTCGACAAGGCCGGCTCGATCAGCAAGGGGAAGTATGCCGACATCATCGCGACGAACGGCGATCCGACGAAGGACGTCACGCAGCTCGAGCACGTCCAGTTCGTGATGAAGGATGGCAAGGTGTACAAGTCGTCTGATGCGACGGTGCCGGTCACGAACTGATGACGCGCTGCATCGTGTCGCGCGCCTGTAGCCCTCGGCGACACTGAGGTAGACGTCTGACGACCGGTTCAGGTCGGCGGCGGCCGAACGGTCACCGTCTGCGTAATGCAGTTCCAGGTATAATCCGTTTGCGCGCTATCGGGCGGGAGGCATCCGGAGACCATTGCCGAGCCACCGGCTAGCGCATCGAAGTGCGCCGTCATCGTCATCTTGGCGTGCGGGGCGAGCGTCAGGGTGTGGCCTTGAATCACCTCGACGTCGCGTCCGTGATTTCCCAGCACCGTGCTATCCGTCGTCGTGATCATCAGGAAATAGCCCTGGGATCCAAACGGATTGAAGTCGCGAACTATGGTGTGTTCGCTCGTGTTTCGAATGGTCCAGATGGCGTCGACAGTTCCTCCGACGCTCGTCGTTTGTGGCGTCACCGAGAGACTCGAGCGGAAGCCCCCCGCTCCTGGCTCGGTGGTCGAGGAGCACGCAGCGAGCGAGAAGAGCGTCGAACAGATCACGACCGTCGTGAAAGCTCGCCGAGGCATTCGATGAGCGCGCACCACGCTAGCTCACCACCACCGCGCGAGTCAGGCGAATGCTCGCAAATCCCGTGACGACCGTGGGAAAGTACACGGTCAGCGTAGACTGACCCGCTTGGCGGGCGGCAAAGCGGAAGGTCCCCGAAATCAATTCGTGTGACCCCAGCGTAACGGTGTGCGCCGCGTGCGTGTCCAGAAAAGTCCCGATGATCGATTCCAGAGAATCCCGATCTTCGAGGTCGTCGTTGCTCGAAATAGGCCTTTGAATTCCCGGTAGATCGGTACTCGAACCGCATCCCGGCAACGAGAGAATCAGCGCGACAGCGAGCAACTGACCGCTCGACCGTGAGTTGCCCTCACGACGGAAAACCATAGGCACCATTCAGCAACAGGTGCGACATAATTGGAAGAGCCCGACTGCCTGTCAAGCCGGGCCAGGCTTTGCCCCCGCAACAGCGGCCCTTACTTCCGAAACATGAAGTACACCGCCCCCGCCATGCACAGCGCCGCCCACAGATAGTTCAGCTTGACCGGCTCCTTCATGTACAGAGCGGCGAACGGCACGAACACCGCGAGCGTGATCACCTCCTGCATGATCTTGAGCTGCCCCAGCTCGAGCTGCGTGCTGCCGATGCGATTTGCCGGCACCTGAAGCGTGTACTCGAACAGGGCGATCCCCCAGCTCACGAGGATCGCAACGTACAGCGGCTTGTTGTGCAGATTCTTCAGATGCGCATACCACGCGAACGTCATGAAGCAGTTCGACCCGATCAGCAACAGCGCCGTCTTCGCGATTACCGGCATGAAAATCTCATTGGAAGGTGAGCGAACGACTTAGCGCGAACGGGTAATATAGGAACGTCTCATTCGCCCCCCGCACACTCGCTTGCCATCGGATTCTGTCGTGCCGTTTCGCGCCACCGTTCCTTCGCCTCTGCGCCTGCGCGCGCTGCGACTCCCGATGCTTCTCCTTGCCGCTGGCGCTCTCTCCGCGGCCAGCCGCGCGCACGACCCCGTAATCGTTATCGCCGCATCGGTTCGCGATTCGCTCAACAGCGTCTGGGCACAAGCGAACAAAAACTGGGACGAGATCGCCGATCAGAACATGCTCACCCAGGCGCTCGGCACCGGCGGCCGTCCCACACAAAAGGAATACCTCGGCTGCCTCATCGGCGACGTGAACGCCGATACCTTCCACGTGATCGGATGGGTGCCCGCGCACGACATGAAGCGATTCCAGTTCGCCGTCACCGGTAGCTGCGATAGCGTCGTCGGCGTGATCGGCACCTTTCACACCCATCCGTATCGCGCCGCGCCAACCGGCTCCGCGCCGCTCAAGGAGCCTGGGCTCTCGGAGCAGGATCTCATGACCTTCGCGGCCGGCACCGACCGCGCGCTGATCGTCGTTTGGGACGTCGACTCGCTCGACGTCGCACTCCGCGCGGCCGACGGGCGCGTGGTGCACCCGGCGCTCCTCGCGCCGCGCTGAGTCTTCCCCCGCACTTCCTCACCGCTACGTTTCACCTATGAGCTCCCTCGCCGCCATCGAAACTGTCCGCTCCGCACTCCAGCGCGAGAGTGAGCTCATCGAGTGGCTCCGGGCCCACGATTCGCTCCTCCTCGGCTTCAGCGGCGGCGTCGATTCCGCCTACCTCGCCTGCGTCGCCATCGAGGCCGTTGGCGCCGAGCGCTTTCTCGCGGTCATCGGACGCAGCGCGTCGTATCCGGCTGAGCAGTGGCAGACTGCGCGCGACGTCGCCGCGCGCGCGAGCATTCAGGTGCTCGAGGTCGACACGCACGAGATGGAAGACCCGCGCTACGTTGCCAACCCGACCAATCGCTGCTACTTCTGCAAGTCCGAGCTCTGGTCGGTGCTCGAGCGCGTGCGCGCCGAGCGCGGGATCGCGACGATCATCGACGGCACGAATGCCGACGATCTCTCCGATCATCGCCCGGGGAAGAAGGCCGCCGGGGAGAAGAGCGTCCGCTCCCCGCTCGCGGAGCTGGGCTTCACCAAGGCAGACATCCGCGAGCTGTCGCGTGCGCGCGGAATCCCGACCTGGTCGCAGCCGTCGTCGCCGTGCCTCTCGTCGCGCCTTCCGTACGGCACTCCGGTGACTGTCGTGCGCCTCGCCTCCGTCGAGCGCGCAGAGCGTGCGCTGCGGGAGCTCGGTGTGACGGGCAATCTGCGCGTCCGTCATCACGGCGACACGGCACGCGTCGAGATGGATCTGGCCGAGCTCGCCGATTGGAGCGTCCCCGAGCGCGCGACGCAACTGCTCGCTGCCGTGTGCGCAGCCGGATTCGTGAGCGCGGTGCTCGACCCGCGCGGCTTTCGCTCCGGCTCCCTCAACGTGCTCGCTGGCGTCATCCCCGATCGCGGAGACAGTGCGCCTCTTTCTGGCTCTTGAGCTGGGCGCCCGCGAACGGCGGGCGATCTGTGTGGCGCTCGCGCCGATGAAGAAGGCTGCTCCCGAGGCCACTTGGGTGCGGGAAGAAAACCTGCATCTGTCCATCAAGTTCTTTGGCGAGCAGCTGGACACGGCGCCGGCAGAGCTCGCGACCATACTCGCCGCAATCGGTAAGGCGCAGCAGCCGATCGACCTTCGCATCAGCGGACTCGGCGCCTTTCCAAACCTTCGGGCACCCCGTGTCGTATGGATGGGCGTGCAACATGACCCGAGGCTCGAGCTCATGCATCACGACATAGAGGCGGCGTGCGCGGCCCACGGCTACGCGCTCGATGCGCGCGCCTTCCGCCCGCACATCACCCTCGCGCGCGTGCGCGACGAGATGCCGCTGGCCAACGCGCGCGCGCTCGCGGTCGCCGCGCGCGCTGTGGGGTACAAGGGAGTCCAGCAGGTGACGGCGCTCTCGCTGCTCGAGAGCACGATCACGGCGGGCGGTCCGCGGTACACCGCGGTCGCGACGATCCCGCTCGGAGGTGGCTGAGACATGGGGGGATGCTTCAAGTCGATCGGCTGCCTCGTCGTCGCGATCGCGATCGCCACTGGTGCGTGGTTCACCCGCGACTACTGGACGCCGTATCTCCATCGCATCACGCGCCCGATCCCTGCCGCGCCCGCGCACTCCGCCGGCGAGTGGCAGCCCGCGACCCCGGCCGGCGCCGGCCGCGCG
>JALYSW010000178.1 GCA_030854615.1 Gemmatimonadota bacterium | reverse complement strand
GGGAAACGGCCCTCATCCGCTCGTTCTCATCATCGCTGGATCGGGGCCCACTGATCGTGATGGAAACTCACCGGTGCCGATCGCGCCGGGAAAGACACTGCACACCGACTCCTACAAACTGCTTGCTGCGGCGCTCGCAGCCCACGGAATTGCATCGGTGCGCTATGACAAGCGTGGAGTTGCCGCGAGCGTGGCGGCGATGGCGGGGCAGACGGAGAGTGACTACCGGTTCGACACCGGGGTCGATGATGCGGCGGCGTGGATACGTATGCTGCGTGCGGATCGGAGGTTCTCGACGATCGTCGTCGTCGGCCACAGCGAGGGGTCGCTCGTGGGGATGCTTGCTGCGCAGCGAGCTACAGCCGACGGCTTTATCTCACTGGAAGGGGCTGGTCGTCCTGCCGCGGAGGTGATACGCGAGCAGCTTCTTGCGGCCGGCACCCCTCCCGCGCTCTTCGACGCGATTCTGGATTCACTCTCGGCAGGGAAGCTCGTTGCCAACCCTCCTCCAGCGCTCGCGTCGTTATTTCGTGCGAGCGTGCAGCCGTATCTGATCTCCTGGTTCCGTTATGATCCAGCCGCCGAAACCAGGAAGCTGCCGTATGCCACCCTCGTGATCCAGGGTACGCACGACATTCAGGTCTCGGCCAGGGATGCCGATCGCCTCGCGAGTGGCGGGAACACCACGCTTCTCACGATCGACGGAATGACACACGTCCTCAAAAAGGGCCCTCCAGATGCAGCCGCGCAGGTCGCGAGCGTCTACGCCGACCCTTCGGCTCCACTCGCACCGGAAGTTGCCGCTGCGATCGTCTCGTACGTTCGCAACAGCAGCCAGCCGCAGTAACGGGAGTGTTTCGCGTGCTCGGCGATCCCGCGGTGGTGGCCCTTTCTTCACATCGACGGAGTTACTTGCGTGCCCCTGGCACGCGGCGCATAATAGTGGTATGCAAGACTGGTATACCGCACGATGCGTAGCGCACGCCTACTGAAGCAAGGAGACCGGCATGTCGTGGTCACGATCGATCGCTCGTCACTCTCCTGGCACGGCGTGTATGCGCGGATGCGTGCTTGCGCTTGCACTGGCGCTGCTCTCCACCGCCTCCGCCGCGGCGCAGGGGACGAGATTCCTGCGCCGGCCCACAGTGAGCCACGACAACGTCGCCTTCGAGTACGGCGGCGATCTCTGGGTCGTCTCGCGCGCGGGCGGTGACGCGCGCAGGCTCACGAGCACCCCGTCGGCCGAGTCGGATCCATTCTTCTCGCCCGATGGATCGCAGATAGCGTTTACCTCGAACATCGCGGGCAACGCCGATGTGTTCGTCGTCCCCACGGCGGGCGGCGAGCCGAAACGGCTCACGTACCATCCCGGCTACGATTTCGTTCGTGGCTGGACGCCGGATGGAAAACACGTCGTCTTCGCGTCGAGCCGCGGCACGCTGCCAACGCCTGGCGCCAACTCCTACCTCCGACTCTGGACCGTGCCGGCCGACGGCGGCGTCAACGAGGAGCTCCAGCTGCCGCGTGCGTTCGCAGCCGCGTATTCACCCGATGGAAAGCGACTCGCCTATCAGCAGCTCGGCGTTGCCCTGTTCGCGGTGATGTGGGCGGAGAATCAGGGGAGCCAATGGCGCCGGTATCGCGGCGGTCGTGTGCAGCCGATTCGCATCTACGATCTCGCGACCAACTCCGAAGAGAAGCTTCCGTGGACCAACAGCAACGATACGGAGCCGATGTGGGTCGGCAACACGGTGTACTTCCTCTCCGATCGCGACAGGACGGTCAATCTGTATTCGGATGACCTGGCGACAAAGAAGGTGACGCAGCTGACGAAGCACACCGACTTCGACATTATGAGCGCGTCGGCCGGGCCGGACGCGGTCGTGTACGAGCAGGCCGGTTACGTCCACCTGTTCGATCTGAAGACCGGCGAGTCGAAGCAGCTGAACATCTCGGTGAAGGGCGACTTTCCGTGGTCGCGCCCGCAGATGAAGCACGTGGCGGCGCTGATCAACGATGCGACCCTTTCTCCGACCGGCGTCCGCGCGGCGTTCGAGGCGCGCGGCGACATCTTCACCGTCGCCGCGAGCGACGGCAGCTACCGCAACATCACGCAGAGCTCCGGCGCGCATGATCGCAACCCGGCATGGTCGCCCGATGGGAACCAGATCGCGTGGCTCTCCGATGCGAGCGGTGAGTACGAGCTGATGATCGGCGACCAGACCGGCGGCACGAAGCCGCGCGCAATCGCTCTTCCGTCCACAGCATATTTCGCCAATCCGGTGTGGTCGCCGAACGCCAAGCGGCTGCTGCTCAAGGATACGGAAGGAAGTCTGTGGTCAGTGGAGGTCACGAGCGGTCGCTTCACGAAGATCGACACCGACGGCTACGACGATCCCGGCCGCGGCTTCGAAGCAGTGTGGTCTCCGGACTCAAAATGGGTGGCGTACTCGAAGGCGCTCGACAGCCACCTCCGCTCGATCTTTCTGTACTCGACAGTCACGGGGAAGACGACACAGGTGACGGACGCGATAGCGGATGCGATCTCGCCCGCATTCGACGCGAGCGGAAAGTATCTGTACTTCTTAGCGAGCACGAACTACGCTCTCAACACCGGCTGGCTCGACATGAGCTCCTTTGAGCGTCCGGTGCGGCGGAGTATCTACCTCACCCTGTTGAGCGTCACCGAGCCATCGCCGCTGCTCCCGACGCTGAGCGACGAGCCACCGCGCACGGTGGGCGCAGTGGACAGCGCGCCGGCGAAAGCGGTGGCCACATCGAAGGTCGCCGCCAAGCCCGCGTCCAAGCCATTGCTCGACACCGCAACTGCGACTCGCATCGACCTCGACGGGATTCAGCAGCGCATCATCCCGATTCCGACTGCCGAGGGCGATTACGCGAGCCTCGCTGCCGGAAGTGCGGGCACGTTCTTCTATGCCGAGAAATCCGCGGGCGCGGGGCGCGGTGCGGGGATGCATCTCTGGCAATACCAGTTGGCCGCCAAGCATGCGCAAACCTTTCTCGAAGGCATCACCTCGTTCACGCTGTCGTCGGATGTGAAGAAGCTGATGTACAGCACGCCCGATCAGCACTACGGAATCGTCGGCACCGATAAGCCGGCGAAGGCCGGCGAGGGCGCGTTCGACGTGAGCGGGATGGAGACGCTCGTCGATCCGAAGGCGGAGTGGGCCGAGATCTTCCGCGAGACGTGGCGCACGCAGCGCGACTTCTTCTACGACGCCAAGATGCACGGCAACGATTGGAAGGCGATCTACGACAAGTACAGCCCGTTCGTACCATTCGTGCAGCACCGTGCTGATCTCGCGTATCTCATCGCCAGCGTCGGCGGCGAGCTCACGGTCGGGCACTCGTATATCGAGAGCGAGGGCGACGTCCCGGACGCCGAGCACACCTCCGTCGGACTGCTCGGCGCCGATTACACGGTCGAGAACGGACTCTATCGCATCAAGCGCATCTACACGGCGGGAAGCTGGAACCCGCGTCTGCAGGCGCCGCTCAGCGCACCTGGCGTGAAGGTGGCCGAGGGGGACTATCTCCTCGATGTGAACGGTGTCGCGCTCGCACCACCGACGGATCTGTACAGCCGCTTCCAGGGCGCGGCGGGGAAGATGACGACGATCCGCGTGAACAGCGCGCCGACGATGAAGGGCTCGCACCTCGTCACCGTCGTCCCGCTCGGCGACGACGAAGGGCTGCGCACGCAGACGTGGATCGACGACAACCGGAAGCTCGTCGACAAGCTCTCGGGCGGAAAGCTCGCCTACGTGTGGCTGCCGAACACCTCAGTCGCAGGCTACACGGCCTTCAACCGCTACTACTTCGCGCAGCAGGACAAACAGGGGCTCATCCTCGACGAGCGCTACAATCAGGGCGGAGCAGTGGCGGACTACATCGTCGACCTGCTCAACCGTCCGATCGGGGGGTACTTCGCGGAGCGTGCCGGCAAGACGATTACCGAGCCGATGGCGGGGATCTTCGGACCAACCGTGATGGTGATCAACGAATCCGCCGGCTCCGGCGGCGACGCGCTGCCGTATCTCTTTCACCACTACAAGCTCGGCACCCTCGTCGGCACGCGTACGTGGGGCGGCCTCGTCGGAACGCTCGGCGTGCCGAACCCGATCGATAACGGCGCGATCACGGCGCCAGATCTCGCGTTCTACGATGTCAACGGAAAGTGGGCGGTCGAAAACGAAGGCGTTGCGCCGGACATCGAGGTGGAGAACACTCCCGCCGAGGTCGTGCGTGGCCATGATCCGCAGCTCGAGCGAGCGGTGGCCGAGGCGATGAAGCAGCTGCAGGAACATCCTTTCCAACGGACGCCGCGCCCGGCGCCCATCGACCGGGTAACGAAGGAATGAGACTCACGATGAAGATGCGAATCGTCGCGATGCTCGCGGCTGCATATGCCGCGGCACCATCCGCCGCATGCGCGCAGAAGGCTCCGGATCTCGCCGCCTTCGACAAGTACGTCGCGCAGGCCGCGCGCGACTGGAGAGTGCCGGGGCTCGCGATCGCCGTCGTGCACGACGACTCGCTCGTCTTCGCGAAGGGGTATGGCGTGCTCGAGATCGGGAAGAGCGCGCCGGCGACGGAGCACACGCGCTTCGCGATCGGCTCCACTACCAAGGCGATGACGACGGCCGCGCTGGCGATGCTCATCGATGAGGGGAAGCTGCACTGGGACGATCGCGTCACCGACTATCTGCCGGAGCTGCGGCTCTACGATGCCTACGCGACGCACGAGCTCACGGTGCGCGACCTGCTCACGCATCGCAGCGGGCTGCCGAACACGGATCTGCTGTGGGCGATACCTCAGAACAACTACAGCATGGCGGAGATGATGCGGCGGCTACGATTCGTGCAGCCGGAGTCGTCATTCCGTTCGCAGTGGGACTATCAGAACGTCGTGTACGGGATCGCGGGGGTGCTCGTCGAGCGCATCTCGGGGATGCCATGGGAGACGTTCGTCCGCACGCGCATCTTCGTGCCGCTGCAGATGACGGAGTCGATTCCGCTCGTATCAATGCTCAAGGGGCAGCCAAACGTCGCCGTGCCGCACGACCTCTCCCACGATACCGTCCACACCGTCGCGGTGCGCAGCACGGATATGATCGCGCCAGCGGGCTCGGTGTGGTCGAGCGTCTCCGACATGTCGAAGTGGATGCGCTTCATGCTCGACAGCGGGCGCGTCGGCACGAAGCGACTCATCCAGCCGGCGACGTTCGAGGAGATCGTCGCGCCGCAGATGCGCGCGCCGATGGAGGAGTACCCCGCGCTCCAGCTCGCGCGCCCGCACTTCTTCAGCTACGCGCTTGGCTGGTTCGTGCAGGACTATCATGGCCAGACGGTGTGGATGCACACCGGCAGCATCGACGGCATGATCGCGATCATCGGCCTCATGCCGAACACGCGCACGGGGGTGTACGTGCTCGCGAATCTCGACCACGCGGAAGTCCGTCACGCGCTGATGTACGAGGCATTCGACCTCTACAACGGCACGCTGCGCGACTCAGCGCGCGACTGGAGCGCGGAGCTCAAGAAGCTCTTCGACGCGAGGCGTGCCGCCGCGGTGAAGGCGGCGGCCGCGGCACCGAAGCCTCCGGCCGGGACGCATCCGTCGTTGCCGCTGGAGAAGTACGCGGGCACGTACGCGGATTCTACGTACGATGCCGTCGTCGTCACGCTCGCCAACGGCTCGCTGCGCGCGAAGTTCGGAAACTGGGACATCGGCGACCTTGAGCCAGCGTTCTATGAGACGTTCAAGAGTCGCAAGAATGATCCACTGCAGGGTATCACCGATGTGACGTTCGTTCCCGATGGCACAGGCGGTGTCGGCGCGGTGCAGCTGTTCGGGCAGTCGTTTTCCCGAGCAACCCCGCGCGACAAAAAATGACCATGGGTCGCCGCAGCTTCGTTGCCGTCGCCGTCTTCGCGGCCTTCACCTGCATCTCGAGCACGGCCGCATCGCAGGCGCCTGCGGCGAAGGATTCCACGCCGCTGTTCGACGAGACCGACGCGCAGATCCCCATGCGCGACGGCGTGCACCTGCACACGTCGATCTTCGTGCCGCACGGCAACACCGCCAGTCTTCCGTTCATCCTCAACCGCACTCCGTACGGCATCGCGGGAATGGGCGCCGCGTTCAACGCTCCCGCTCCGTCGCTGGTCGAGCTCATCAACGACGGATACATCTTCGTCGTGCAGGACGTCCGCGGACGCTTCGGCTCCGAGGGACAGTTCGTCATGCTCCGTCCGATGCGCGACAGGTCCGACAAGTCCGCGACTGATGAGAGCACCGATGCGTACGACACCATCGACTGGCTCCTCAAGAACGTCGCGCACAACAACGGCCGCGTCGGCATGCTCGGCACATCGTACCCAGGGTGGCTCACGGTCATCGCGATGCTCGATCCGCACCCCGCGCTCAAGGCCGTCGCGCCGGCGGCGTCGCCTGCGGACATGTTCATCGGCGACGACTTCCACCACAACGGCGCCTTCCGTCTGAGCTACGGCTTCGAGTACGCCGCGATGATGGAACGCTCGAAGGAGTTCAGCCCGTTCGAGTTCGACCAGCCGGACGTCTACGACTGGTATCTCAACCTCGGCTCGCTCGCCCACGTCAACGACAAGGCGCTCCACGACAAGGCGTCGACGTGGAACAACTTCGTCTCGCACCCGGACTACGACGCGTTCTGGCAGGCGCAGGCCGTCTCGCCGTATCTCGATCGAGTAAAAGTGCCGACGCTCAACATTGCCGGATGGTGGGACCAGGAGGACTTCTTCGGTCCGATCAAGATCTATGAGACGCTCGAGCCGCACGACACGCAGCACCTGAACTACCTCGTCGTCGGCCCGTGGAATCACGGTGGATGGAGCGCAAAGGGGGGCCAGAAGCTCGGCCCGATCGACTTCGGCGAACCGGCCTCCGCGAATTTCCGCAAGAACATCGAGGCGCCGTGGTTCGCCTTCTGGCTCAAGGACGAGGGCACGCTGAAGCTCGCCGAGGCGACGACGTTCGAGTCCGGCGCGAACAAGTGGCGCTCGCACGACAGCTGGCCGGAGCGCACGGGCGTTGCGAACCAGAAGCTGTATCTGCGCGCGAACCACCAGCTCTCGTTCACCGCGCCGAAGGAGTCGGGCGCGAGCGCCGTCGACTCGTGGGTCTCCGATCCCGCGAACCCCGTTCCATATCGCAAGCGGCCGATCTCGCCGACGTTCGTCGGGACATCGACGTGGTCGACGTGGCTCGTGGACGATCAGCGCTTCGCGCAGGAGCGCCCCGATGTCGCGACGTGGCAGAGCGCACCGCTCACGTCGGACGTCGTCGTCGCGGGCGCGATCGCCGCGCATCTCTTCGCGTCGACCACAGGCTCTGATGCGGACGTGATCGTCAAGCTCATCGATGTTTACCCCGTCCAGGCGCCCGATCCGAAGCTCGCAGGCTACGAGTTGATGGTCGCCAACGATGTCCTCCGCGCGCGCTTTCGCGATGGCTTCGAGCACCCGAAGCCACTCGTACCGAAGCAGATCACCCAGCTCACCGTCGACCTGCACACGCAGGACTATCGCTTCCTCAAGGGGCACCGGATCATGGTGCAGGTGCAGAGCAGCTGGTTCCCGTTGATCGATCGCAATCCGCAGACCTTCGTCCCCAACATCTTCCAGGCGAAGGACACCGACTTCCAGAAAGAAACGCAGAGCATCTACCACTCGGCCAAGGCCGCGTCGTACGTTCTGCTGCCAATCGAAGGGAGCGCCAATGGAGCTGCCGACGTTCGATAGAAAGCCGTTGCTTCGCTGCCTATGCGCCATCGTCGCCGTCGCGGCGGCAGGTGCGCAAAGCGGAATTCGAGCGCAATCCGCGACGACGTTATCGGAGCGGATACAGCGCATCGTCGACAGGCCGGAGTTTCGCCACGCGATGTTCGGTATCGAGTTCTATTCGCTCGATTCCGGCCGTGTCATCTATGCGCTCAACGAAGAGAAGCTCTTCACGCCGGCCTCGACCACGAAGCTGCTCACGGAGGGAACGGCGCTCGAGCTCCTTGGCGCGGACTACCGCTTCCACACCCGCGTCTATCGCACCGGAGACGTGACGCCCGACGGAACGCTCGATGGCGACCTCGTTCTCGTCGCGAGCGGCGATCCGGATCTCTCCGCGCGCGTGCGCTCCGACGGAACGCTCGCATTCGAGAACGAGGATCATTCGTACGATGGCGATCCGCACACCCGGGCTGTTCCGGGTGATCCGCTGCTCATTATTCGCAAGCTGGCTGCCCAGATCGCGCAGCACGGTATCAAGCGAATCACCGGTCGCGTGCGCGTGGATGCCTCGCTGTTCGCCAGCGGAGATCGCGAGCTCGGCACCGGCGTCGTCATCTCTCCAATCGTCGTCAACGACAATCTCATCGATCTCACCATCGGGCCGGGAGCTTCGACGCAGACGCCAGCGGTCATGCGCGTGTCTCCATCAACCACGTACGCTCACTTCGTGAACGAGGTCAGCACCGGCGCCGCGGGCTCGAAGGCGCAGATCCGATTCGGAGTGGACACCACGGACGCGAATGGCAATCGCACCGTGACGGTAACGGGCACGACGCCCGCAGGGCAGGCTCCCATTCTCTACGCGTATGCCGTTCCGGATCCGGCGCGCTACGCCGAAGTGACGTTTGCTGAAGCGCTGCGAGAGAAAGGCGTCGTGCAGGCGGCCGTTTCGCCCGCTTCACCGTCAGACGTGAAGACGCTCGCCGCATCGTACGTGCCCGAGCGCATGGTCGCGGAGCACGTTTCGGCGCCGCTGAAAGAGGGAGTGAGGGTCACGCTCAAGGTGAGTCAAAATCTCCACGCCAGCATGATGCCGCGGACGCTCCGAGCCATCCTCGCGCCGAAGGACACGGGCAAGACCGGCTTCGATCTCGAGCACGATCTACTGACGCGTGCGGGGCTCGATCTCGGGGGCGCGCAGCAAGCCGACGGCGCCGGCGGAGATGCGCACTTCTCACCGGCTTTCATAGTCAGCTATCTCGCCTGGATGAGCTGCCAGAAGGACTCCGCTTACTTTCACGCCGCCCTTCCTATCCTCGGCCGCGATGGCACACTCTGGAACATCCAGCCATCGTCCCCAGCCGCGGGGCACGTGTTCGCGAAGACGGGTACGTTCGGAGTCGATGATCCGTTGAACCGTCGCCTCCTCCTCACGAGCAAGGCGCTCGCAGGGTACATCACCACGAAGGACAACCGGCATCTCGCATTCGCGGTCTTCCTCAACAACGTGTCAGTGTCGACGGAGCCCAACGATGCCACGGCCGTCGCGGGCCAGGCGGTTGGAGAGATCGCCGCTGCGGCGTACGACGCGCAATAGCTGATCCGCCCGGCTGGGCGGATCAGTCAAAATCAGAACGACGTGATCAGTGCGCGCGAGACCTTCGTCGAGTCGCCGACGTACGCGAAGTGCGTTCCCCTCATGTACTTCCGCGACGCGTCGCGAATCTGCTCCGGCGTCACCGCGCGGAGTTGCTCGACGAACTGTCCCGCGAGCCGGTAGTCGCCCTTGTACAGCTCCGCGCGCGCGATCTGGTTCGCCTGCTCCGCGTCCGTCTCGTTGTTCAGATAGTACTCGGTGATGAACTGTTGCACGATAACGTTCAGATTCTCGGGATCGAGCAGTGTCGACTGCATGCGGTTGATCTCGCGGCGCATGATGCCGAGCACCGAGTCCGGATAGACGGTCGTCACGTAGAGCCCGCCCGATGACACCGCGCGCTCGACGAAGGGTGCCGACACGTCGTACGTCAGATTGCGACGAACGCGGATCTCCGTGAAGAGGCGGCCGCTGAGCACCGACGTCGCGATGCGGAGCGCCTGAAGGTCCGTGCTCGTCGAGCGCGGGCCGGGGTAGTAGCCGAGGAAATAGTTCGTGGGGAGTTGACGCTGCACGAACAGCACGTCGGAGGGGCGCACCACCGGATCCGGGGGCGGTGCCCACGTGTAGCTTCCATGCGGAAGCGTTCCGAGTGTGGGCAGGATGAGCTTTTCGAGTCGCGCGCGCTCGATGTTGCCGACTACCACCAGAAGCATCCGCGATGTCACTATCTGCGTATCGTGGTATTTCCTCAGATCGGTGGCGGTGATGGAAGACAGCGAGCGCTCGTTGCCCGTCGCCGGAATCGCGTAGGGCTGTCCGACGAAGAGCAGACTGTCCGCGAGCGCCTGCACGAGATCGTCCGGCGAATCGTTCCGCTGCCGCACGCCCGCGAGCACCTGCGCGCGAATGAACTCCACGTCAGCCGGCGCGAGCGTCGGGTTGATCAGGCGGTCGGTGAGGATTGCCCACGTGCTGTCGAAGGTGTCGCGCGTGCCGCGAAAGCCGAACATGGTCCAGTCGTCTCGCGGCTCGACGACGATCGCGCTGCCGAGCGCCGCCATCTTCGAGGTGATTGCATCGCGCGTGTAGTGTTTGGTTCCGCGCTCCGACACCCAGAGTAGCAGCGGCTCGGTCCCAGCCGTCGCCGGTGTGGCCTGCTGGGTGCCGCCGAGCAGATAGAGATTCGCGGCGACGACATCGTTGGCCGTGTTACGGCGTAGAATCACGTGCACGCCGCCGACGTCGAACACGGACGTAGAGGTGTCGGACGTCGCGCGCGCCTGCGCCACCGCCGGCATCGCGGAGAACGTCGCCAGTGCGGCCAGCGCCGCACCCCGAATGTCCAGTACGCGGCTCACTGCACGCCTACCACGTTCGCGTGCTCGCCCTGGATCAGCTCGTCCTTCGTGAGATTCAACTGCTTGGCATCCTCCGGCGACAGGAGCACGCCCGTGACGTGCGGCTTGCCGACGATGTAGGTGTGTGCGTATGCGCGAAGGTCGGCCGGCGTGCGACGCGCCATGTTGTCGACGTAGCCCATGTAATAGTCGAGCCCAGCGACGCTCCACCAGAATCCGAGCTCGTGCGCAAAACCGGAGGCGCGCTCGAGGCCGAGCACCGTTCCCACCGCACGCTGCTGCTTCTGCGGCCCAAGCTCGGCTACACTGAAGTAGCCAGGTTTGTCGAACTTGGCGATCTCCTCATCGAGCGCCGCGAGGGCAGGGCGGAGCTTGTCCGCCGTCGTCTCGCCACTGATGGTGATCGGGCCCGTATGGTTGAGCGTGTAGTAATTCACCAGGATCGAGTGCCAGAGTCCACTGTCGACGAGCCGGCGCTGAAAGGCAGAGCCATCCTGATTCAGGATTCCCGAAAACACGTCCGCGGCGTATGTCGCATTGGGATCCTTCCCGACGCTCGGTCCCAGCCACTGAACCTGCACGGCGACGGTGTTCACCGGCTGCTCGATGATCACCGCAGCGTTTCCCTTGAGCGGCGGAATCGGCGGAATCGGATTCGCGACGAATGGATCGGCGCCGCGGGGAATGTCGCCGTAGATCTGCTGCGCGAGCTGGAACACTGTGTCGGGCGAGACGTCCCCCGCGACGATGAGCGCGGCGTTGTTCGGCACGTAGTACCGATGCTGGATGATCCGCATCTTGTCGGGCGTCGTCGAGCGCACGATGTCGCGGTCGCCGATCTTGTTCTTCCGGCTCCATTCGGTGGTGTAGAGCGCCTTCCCCATCTGCTCTTCGAGCTTGAAGTACGGGCTCGACTCCTGCCGATCGTACTCGCCGAGGACGACCTCGCGCTCGGGCGCGAGCTCGTCCTCGCGGAAGAGCGGCGAGCGGAACGCCGAGGCGAGAAAGCGCATGCCGCCAACGAGTGAGTCGGCGGGAACGGTGAGATAGTAATTCACCACCTCTTCCTGCGTCTGCCCGTTGAACACCGCGCCCAACTCGGCAGCGCGATCGATGAACTGCTCGGGCTCCGGATAATCCTTGTTGCTCTTGAAGAACATGTGCTCGTACAGATGCGCGAGCCCCTCGTACTCGTGCGTCTGCGTGAACGAGCCGTTACGCACGTCCATCTCGACGGTGGCCAGCGGCACGCCGTGATTCTCGACGACTATTACCTCGAGCCCATTCGAGAGGATCTTCGTATGAATGATCTTCTCCAGCTTCGCGCGCTGTGTGAGTACCGCAGGCGCCGTCACGACGGCGGCACGTCGCGCAGGCTTCGTTTTCTGCGCCGGTAGCGCGACCGCCGCAAGCGAGAGGGCGCAGCCGAGCGCGCACGAGCGTGTGATCGAGTGCTTCATCGAATTGGGCATGCGCGAAAGCTAGGGGGAAAGGAGACGTTTCTCATACACTGTAGAGGACGATCGGTGCCTGCAGTACGTACTGCCGGCACACTACGCGCGCGTGCTCAGCGCCGTCAGGTTCGCCTTCAGTATGAAGGTGATGAGCTCCTCGGCAGTGGACGACGAGAAGGTGCGCGCATTCGGCAGCATGCGTCCGCCCACGTCGCCCTCGCGCCCCTCGGTGCGCAGCCAGTCGTGCGCGCCGCGGGTGACGTAGGTCGGAGCGCCCGCAGGGATCGCTGTCACGTCGTCGACGTCGACGATGAGCACGCGCAGATTTTCCTTTCCCTTCGTGCTCTCGAAGAACGCCAGCAGCGCATTTTGGAACTGCGCGTCGCGCACCACGATATAGACCGGCTTCCGAAGCAGTAGCCGCCACTCACCGCCGATGAGATCCGCACGCACGTCGGCGATAATGCACGGCTTCTCGAGCTGCGCCGATAGCCGCCGCACCAGTGGCTCGTAGGCGGCGGTAGAGAGCAGGAGGTCGGCCTCGCGCAGCTCTGGCGGATGGTGTCCGCCGGCGATGTCGTCGGTGTTGACGCTCGTCGCCTCGAATCCGTAATCGTCTTCCAGCTCGGTGCACAGCCCGGCGCGTTGATCGGCGCCGCCGTGGATGACGACGACGCGCAGCCGCATGGTCTCGGTGGCGCGACGGAGTGCGTCGATCACGCCGTGCATGGAGAGATCGCGCGCGCGCCCCTGCATGAAGATCCCGTGCAGCCAGTGTTCGGGCGGCATCGGCTCGCGAAGCGCGCCGATCGGAACGTTGGCCACATAGATCCCGCCGCGCGGCCGCATCTCGACGAGCCCCTCGGACACGAGCTGATGGTACGCGGCCACAACCACGCGATGATCGACGTCGAAGTCCGACGCGAGCTCGCGAGTGCTCGGCAGCCGGTCGCCGGTGGCCAGCGAGCCGGCACTGAGACCGAGCTTGACGCGCCTTCTCAGCAGGTCCGCGATCTCCAGACGTCGTTCCATTGCGTTCTCCGTTCGGGGTGCGCCAACGGACTCGGCGCCGGGTTCTCTACGCTGCAAAGGTGAGTCTCGTCGATCTCTGTACATAATATATGTTACAGAGATGTAGAAAACCATGATCTGTTCGCTAACGAGTGAACAGTCTGGCCTCCGAAATGCGTTGTGTTTGCCCGTATACAAAGGCTCGGTCGAGATGCGCTGGCCATCTCACACCGGGTTCCTGGCAGCCAGCGTTCGACAGGAGGCAGGGATGGCTCAGAAGAAGACATTGGTGATCTCGTCCGCCGATCAGCTCCTCGAAGCTCGCACGCGTCGCGACTTCCTCAAGGTGATCGGCGTCGGCGGCGTGCTGGTCATGCTGCCCACCGCGCTCGCGGCATGCGGCAGTGACAGCACCACCGGGCCGCGCCCGGGGACGGGGAACACCCTCACCATCGATTTTGCGAACGGCGACTTCGCCGTGCTCCAGTTCGCATTCGCGCTCGAGCAACTCGAAGCGGATTTCTATACCCGCGTGGTGGCCGGGTTCAGCGGCTCGAACCTGAGCAGCACCGAACAGGGCGTGCTCGGCGACATCAAGAACCATGAGGTGATCCATCGCGAGTTCCTGAAGGCCGCGCTCGGTTCCACGTACGGCTTCAGCATTACCGCGACCTATCCGGGCGTGAACTTCAACAGCCGCACCTCCGTGCTCGCGTCTGCAGCCGCCTTCGAGGATCTCGGCGTCGCCGCGTACAACGGCGCTGCCCAGTACCTCTCGAGCACCGATTACCTGACGCTCGCCGGCAAGATCGTCTCGGTCGAGGCGCGTCACGCATCCGCGATTCACGATCTCATCGCTCCGAAGACGGATGCGTTCGCCCCCCAGGCGTTCGACAACGCGTTCAGCCCGGCGAAGGTCGCTGGCATGGCACAGGGTTTCATCGTCGACAAGCTCGCCTTCGCGCACGCGCCCAGCACATTCGTGCAGGGCCCCAACAACAACGGTTGAGGAGCCCTTACATCATGGATCAGAAGACTCTTTACGACACGATCGACCCCGAGATCATGACGCGTGTCAACGCGCGCCAGGAAGAGATCTCGAAGGGCGCGTCGGTCAACTCCAAGCTCGCAGCCGCGCTCGCGCTCGGCTCCATCCCCGTCGCGCTCGCTGCGCTCACGAAGGATGTCTTTGCGCAGGCGCCGAGTGATGTGCTCGACGTGCTGCAGTTCGCTCTCTTGCTCGAGTATCTCGAGTCGGAGTTCTACACGCGCGGCGTCGCGGCCTCGGGGCTCATCGCTTCCGCGGACATGATGGTCTTCCAGACGATCAGCGCACACGAGTCCGCCCACGTGACCGCGCTGAAGTCGCTGATCATGGGGAAGAGCGCGACGCCGAACCCGAAGCCGGCGTTCGATTTCACGGCACACGGGGCGGTGACGTTCGACTTTCAGTCCGGACAGTACGAGACCTTCAAGGCGCTTGCGCAGGCCTTCGAGGACACCGGCGTGCGTGCCTACAAGGGCCAGGCGCCGCGACTGATCAACGACAAGGCCGTGCTGACGGCGGCGTTGACGATTCACTCGATCGAGGCGCGCCACGCGTCCGAGGTTCGCCGCCTTCGTGGGCTCAAGGGATGGATCACGAGCAACAGCCGGGACGATCTCCCCGCCTTCACCCAGGGGGTCTACGATGGCGAGGACAACGTCATGCAGGGGCCCGTCGACGTGAGCGCCCTCTCGCTTACGGCCTCGAACGGCGGTACGGCAGGGGCGACGCAGGCCTTTGATGAGCCATTGTCGAAGGCGCAAGTCACGGCGATTGTCATGCCCTTCATCGCCAGCGCATAATTCACGGACGGCGGGCGGCATCCCAACCGGGTGCCGCTCCGTCGCTCGGCATGACCGTTGCACGCGCTATCCGCATTGGCAACGCTTCACCCAAGACTTCGAGGCTTCCATGTTTGGTGGAATGGGACCGGAAAAAATCCTGCTTCTGGCAGTCGTCGTTCTCCTGCTGTTCGGCGCCAAGCGGATTCCCGAGATCGGATCATCGTTCGGCAAGGGCATTCGCGAGTTCAAGAAGAGCATCGGTGACGCTGGCGACGACATCGCCCCGCGCGCCGATCTGCGCGCACCCGCGCGCAACGTCGACGCGCCCGTACCTCCTGCAGCATCGCCGGAACCGGAGTGGCAGCCGCGCCGACTCGGTTCGTAGCACGCGCCTACTTGGGCGCACATGCATTAATAGAAGAGCGGGGAGCTTTCTGATTTCCGTTCCTCTCGTTGCTCGGCCGCAACTGAACGGGCGCTCCGCGAACTGCGGAGTGCCCGTTTGCAGGTAGCTTTCAATCACCTCAGCCGCGCACCGAAATGAAGCTCACCCCGCTCGCCCCTCACGACAAAATCTCGCTCGGCGACAAGGCCGCGCTCCCTCCGCTCTCCCTCGACGCTGACGACAATACGCTCGAGAAGAAGATGGACAAGCTTCGCACGCGGCTCGACGAGTTGCAGAACGCGCTCTACGCCGAGTCGAAGCGGTCGCTACTCGTGGTGTTGCAGGCGCGCGATGCGGGAGGGAAGGACGGCACGATCCGACGTGTGTTCAGCTCCGTGAACCCGCAGGGATGCTCGGTGACCTCGTTCAAGGCGCCGTCCCTCGTCGAGCACGCGCACGACTATCTCTGGCGCGTGCACTCCGCCGTCCCGGCGCACGGGATGATCGGCATCTTCAACCGCTCGCACTACGAGGACATCGTCGCGGTGCGGGTGCACAAGCTCGCGCCAAAGAAGGTCTGGAATGCGCGCTACGATCAGATCAACGACTTCGAGCGCTATCTCACGAACAACGGCGTTACGATTCTCAAGTTTTTCCTTCACGTGTCGAAGGAAGAGCAGCGCGTGCGCCTGCGCGAGCGGCTCACCGATGAATCGAAGAACTGGAAATTCCAGGAAGGAGATCTGGCCGAGCGCGACCTGTGGGCCGACTACACGGCGGCATACATCGACATCTTCCGCAGATGCAGCACGAAGTACGCGCCCTGGTTCATCGTACCGGCGGACCGCAAGCACGCCCGCGACTATCTCGTGATGGAGAAGATCGTCTCGACACTCGAACACATGAATCCGAAGTACCCGGAGGCGGATCTCAAGACGCTCAAGCTGCTGGCGAAGCTGCAGGCGTAGCGGAATTGAATGGCAGCGGCGAGACCGACGTTTGAAAACCGATTGAACGGATGAGAAGCACGGATCAAACAGAGACTGCTTCTTTGGAGTTGACCCGGTTTCGTGGACACCTCACTGTCTCTGAGACGGAGATGTTCCATGAAACGATCGACGGGGAGCGCGACCGGACGACGCGCGAAGCGGACCTTCAGTACGGAGTTCAAGCGAGAGGCCGTGGCGTTGATGCGGCGTCGGCGTGGCGAGGGGGTGAGTTTGTCGCAAGTCGCCCGGGAGCTGGACATTGGGGCGGGACTGCTGTGGTTGTGGGACCGGAAGCTTGAGGATGGGAGCGATGCCGGACAGGCGCGCTTGCCGGGCGAGACGCTGGAAGCGGAAAACCGGCGTCTGCGCCGCGAGAATGCGCTCCGGCGAGAGGAGCGGGCGTTCGCAAAAAAAGCATTGGTGTTCTTCGCGAGAGAGTCGCCGTGAAGTACGCCTGTATCGCTCGTGATGAGCGCGAGCATGATGTGCGACTCATGTGCCGAGAGCTCGGCGTCGCGCCGTCGGGATTCTATCGGTGGCGCGCCCGCGGGCCCAGCGCGCGCGCGCAGGCCGACGAGGCGCTGCTGCTCCGGGTGCGCAACGCCTTTCGCGAGAGTGGCAAGACGGATGGCGCGCCGCGGATCTATCAAGACTTGCGGGACGATGGGGTGCACGTATCGAAGAAACGGGTCGCTCGCGTCATGCGCGCGGACGGCTTGGTCGCTCGTGGGCCGGGGCCTGCCGGGGTGCACACCACGGACTCGGCGCACGCCTATCCGATCGCAGACAACCTGCTCGACCGCCAGTTTGCCGTGCCCACCACAAATTGCGTGTGGGTCAGCGACATCACCTACGTGCCCACGCGCCTCGGCTTTCCCTATCTCGCGGTGGTGATCGATCTTGCCTCGCGCCGGGTCGTGGGCTGGGGGATGCGTGAAGACTTATCCGCGGAGCTCGCACTCGGGGCGCTGCGCATGGCCCTCGAGGCGCGGCGTCCGGCCCAGGGACTGCTGCATCATTCGGATCGCGGGGTGCAATACGCCTGTGGCGCGTACCGCGACCTGCTCAACGCGAACGGCCTGCGCGCGAGCATGAGTCGCAAAGGCAACTGCTGGGACAGTGAGATTTCTGACCACATATTCGCTCAACGCCGTGGTCGAGAGCTTCTTCGCCACGGTGACCAAAGAGCTGCTCCGCGGCCGCGTGTTCGAAACACGCGCGCAGGCCAGCGCCGAGCTGTTCGAGTTCATCGAGATCTGGTACAATCGCCGACGTCGCCACTCTACCCTCGACTACTGCACCCCTGTTGAGTATGAGGAACGGCTACGTAAAATCAGCTAACCCAGGTGTCCACGAAACCGGAGAAAGTTCACACTTTGGCTGTTATCCGTTCAAGCCGTGCAGTTTTCCGTTCAATCGTTTCACCAGTTTCTAACGCTTCTCTTCCAACGCGCTCGCTCGACCTTCAATCCCCAGCGAACAGCGCCGTCGTGAGATACCGCGCGCCCGAGTCCGGCGAGATGCACGCGACGCGCTTGCCCGGGCCGAGCTCGCGCGCGATCTGAAGCGCCACGTACACGATCGCGCCGCTAGACATCCCCACGAACAGCCCCTCCTCACGTGCGAGCCTGCGCGCGAGTGGGAACGCATCCTCTTCCCACGCGGTCACGATACGGTCGACCACCGATCGGTCGAAGTTGCCCGGGATGAAGCCCGGGCCCATCCCCTGGAACTGGTGCGTGCCACGCTGGCCGCCGCTCAACACCGGTGATCGCGCAGGCTCCACCGAGATCACCTGCGTCTTCGGCGAGCGCTCCTTGAGGAAGCGTCCCACCCCGCTGATCGTCCCGCCCGTGCCAGAGCCGTAGACGAACGCATCGATCCGCCCGCCCATCTGCTCCCAGAGCTCCGGACCCGTGTGCTCGTAGTGCACGCGCGGGTTCGCAGGATTCGAGAACTGATTCGGCATCCACGCGCCCGTCTTGTCCCGAATGCGCTCGGCCTCCTCGATCGCCGCGAGCATCCGTCGCTCGGGATCCGTGAGCACCAGCTGTGCGCCGTAGGCGATGAGCGTGCGCTTGCGCTCCTCGCTCATCTGCGACGGGAGGCAGAGAATAAGTTTGTAGCCTCGCGTCGCCGCCACCTGCGCCAGACCGATCCCCGTGTTTCCCGACGTCGGCTCCACGATCGTCCGACCCGCCTTCAGCACCCCGCGCTGCTCCGCGTCGGTGATCATGCCGAGCGCGGTGCGGTCCTTGATGGACCCGCCGGGGTTCATCCCTTCGACTTTCACCCACAGCTCCGCCATCTCCGGCTCGACGACCTTCTCGAGCTGCACCAGCGGAGTTCGTCCTATCGCCGCATCAATCACGAGTCTCCGTTACTTCAATTCCAGCTCCCACTCCACCGGGATGCTCCTGTCGAGAGAATCGCGCACCGAGCAATACTTCGTCACAGACAGCTCGATGGCCTTGAGCGCCTGCTCACGCTCGATCCCCGCTCCCGATATGCGAAAGCGGAGCAGCGCGTGCGTCAGCTGAGCAGGGGTGGCCTGCGCGCGCGCGCCGATCACCTCGACCTCGAGCGATGACACCGGCGTGCGCTGCTTCTTCAGAATCCCTACGACGTCCATCGATGCGCACGTCGCGAGAGCACTGAGCAGCATGTCCACCGGACCCATCCCCGTCTTTCCGTGCCCGTCGATGCGAGCAATCGAACCGCCCGGCTTCCCCACGTCGAACTCCTGTTCGCCCTTCCACACCGCAATAACGCGGTTGGGCGGCTTCACCACCGGCGCGATATCGGTCATTTCTCGATGGGGAGCCGCACGGAATTCCCCCACTCCGTCCAGCTTCCGTCGTAGTTGCGAACCTTGGGATAGCCGAGCAGGTAGGTGAGCACGAACCAGCTGTGCGAGGAGCGCTCGCCGATGCGGCAGTAGGTGATCACGTCATTGTCCTTCCTGAGCCCCGCTTCAGTCTCGTAGATCGTGCGCAGCTCCGCGGCGCTCTTGAACGTGCCGTCGGTGTTCGCGGCCTTCCCCCAAGGAACGCTCTTCGCGCCGGGGATGTGGCCCCCGCGCAGCACGCCTTCCTGCGGATACTCGGGCATGTGCGTCTTCTTGCCGGAGAACTCGTCGGGCGAGCGCACGTCGACCATCGGCCTCTTCGTCTTCGAGTGCGCGAGCGCGTCATCGCGGAACGCGCGGATCTTCGCATCGTTGCGCGCGGGCGCCTTGTAGCTGGTACGCGCGAACTTCGGGACGTCGCTCACGAACTCGCGCTTCTCCGCTTCCCACTTCACGCGGCCGCCGTCGAGCACGCGGGCGTTCTCGAAGCCGAAAAGCTTGAACACCCAGAAGGCGTACGTCGCCCACCAGTTGTTCTTGTCGCCGTAGAAGACGACGGTGGTCGACTCGTCGATCCCCTTCGACTGAAGCAGCTTCTCGAACTGCTCGGGGCTCACGTAGTCGCGCACGATGTCGTCGTTCAGGTCGAGATGCCAGTCGACCTTCTGTGCGTTCCTGATGTGGCCGAGGTCGTACAGAAGCACATCCTCGTCGCTTTCGATGATGCGGATCTTCAAATTGTCGAGATTCTGCGCGAGCCATTCGGTCGACACGAGCACCTCGGGATGGACGTATCCCTTGGCGGCGATCGCCTTGTCGCTGTCTGCTGCCGGAGCTGCTGCCATGCCGTTCCCCCTGCTGGATTGGTATTCACGTGCTGAACGCCCGAATGCACGCCCAGGTTTCGCGAACGCTGAAGCCATAACGGACCCCTGCGTCCAGTTACGCCGTCGATCGCACGACCTTTGCGGTCGCCACGATCCCTCCCACATGCCGCTGCGTATGCTCGGCGATGTGCACCAATAGCCCGAAGACCGTCGTAGGCAGGCGTTTTCGGCCGACCGTGCGCATCTCGAGATACAGCTCCGGCGGCGTCTCGCGCATGACGCCGATCGCGCGCTCGATGGACGCCACCGCTGCGCGCCCGAGCGCCTCCGCGCTCCGCGAGTCGGAAACCACCTCGGCGTTGAGTTTCGTCATTTGCTCATCGCTCAGCATCTCGCCGTCGGCGTACGTCAGCAGACGGCCGATACTCCCCGCGAGATGGCGGAGATGGAAGCCGACGGCCGCGGCACCACCGGGGAGCGCCCATAGCTGCTCCTCCGTCAGCCCCGCCACCGCCCTCGGTATGTCCTCGGCCGCTTGCATCAGGGCGTGCGCAGCGGGCATCACCATCGCGGGCATCCCGGCGATTGGTCCGCGAAGCCAGGGCTCAGCCATGTGAGTGCAACAAAAGATTTCTCCGTTTGGTGTGCGATTGATAAGCGAAATATGCACCGAATTGTGTCAACGTAGCGTCCGCTTGATGAGCCCTTTGCGCTAGCTTTCGCGCATGGGACAGTACAAACGTCACGTGTTCGTGTGCACTTCAGGCGGAACGTGTCCCGGGCAGGGAAGCGACCTGGTCTTTGCGGCATTGAAGAAGGGCGCAGCAGCAGCGGGGTTGCAGAACAGTGTTCGGGTCAATCACGCAGGATGCATGGGGCAGTGCGGGAACGGGCCGATGGTGGCCGTCTATCCGGAAGCCGTATGGTATTCGCACGTGGATGTCGCCGGCGCGGAGCAGATTCTGCGCGAGCATCTGATCGCCGGACAGGTCGTGGAACAGTATCGCTACGTCGCACCGCCTGGCGACAACAAGCTTCCCAAATAGGGTAGAGTAGAGTCAGATGATGACATTCGACATGCACGACGAGGGATCGCGCGACGATGTGCGCACGGACGCACCAACACAACAGTCGTATGCGGCGCTGCGCTTACTCGAGGAGAGCGGAGTCGATGTCACCGGCTCGGAGTCGAGCGCGGAGCTCATCTCGATGCAGACTGCGGTCGATGCCTTTCGCCGCGCCGCGGAGGCGCTCGCGGGGCGTGCAGGAGCGCCGCAGATCGGGACGCCGGACGATCTGTGCAAGCAGCTCGTGCCGCCGCGCGCCGCCGACGAAACGCCGCGCCAGTATTCCGAGCGCGTGAACAGAATGACGGAGCGCTTCCGCTCGCTCACGCAGGGGCGCGAGCGCCCGCGCTGAGCTGACCCGCTAGCCGGCGGCTTTCCGTCGCTGCGCCTGCTTCGAATCCCTGCGCGCGAGCTGTTCCTCCACTGCGCGCAGATGGCGTGGCCACACGGCAGTCGCCAACGTGAAGAAGTGTTTGCGCGCGGCCGGCTCCGCGGCAAGAAATTCCGCGAGCTTGCGATGCGCCTTGCGCGTGTTGCAGGCCATGCACGCCGTCACTAAGTTCCCACCGGATCGGTCTCCCCCGCGCATGCGAGGCTGCACGTGATCGACCGTGAGCTCCTCCGCGGGAAAGATCTCTCCACAGTAAACGCAGCGATGCTTGTCGCGCGCGAAGAGCTGGTCTCGATTCATGACTAGTCCGATAAATCCACGTCGTGCGCTCATGGGTGCGGCGAAGAAATATTTCCTCGAGCAGGGCGAAGCCGCGCTCTCCGCTTCAACGAACGATGACCCGCCACGACTCACCCTCAAAGCCCTAGAGAAAATATCCATGTCGCGCAGCCGCGAACGCATCCTCAACAATCTCG
>JALYSW010000176.1 GCA_030854615.1 Gemmatimonadota bacterium | reverse complement strand
GTGCGTGGATCGACCGGGCGGATGTACCAGAATCTGGTGACGAGAATCCCGCGCTGCGTCGACGCAATCAACTCCTCCATGCTGGACGTGCCGCCCGACATCTTCATCGATCCGATCAGGGGAGTTGGTGTCTTCCCCTGCTTCTGCGCCCAATAGCGATCGTACGCGAGGTTGCGCACGACGCCATTCTCGATCCACGTCGTCTTCTTCGCCGGCGCTCCTTCCGGAGTGAACGGGAGTGCCGCCGCATCGGGGTCCAGTGGATCCGATACGATCGTCACGCGCTCATCTACGACCTTGAGTCCGATTTTGTTTCCGCCGCCCTGTTTCGTGAAAAAGCTGCGTCCTTCATCCGCCCCGCGCGCGTTCAGTGCGAACGCCAGCAGCTGGACCAGATTTCCCACCGCGGTGGGCTCGAGAACCACCGTGTAGCGTCCCGGCTCGATGGCGACGGGATTCATCGACGCACGCGCCTTCTCGATCGCGCGCGCGCCCAATGCCTCGGGATCGATCTTCGACCAATCCGTGTGCGATGCACCAGCCCATCCGCTCGAGCTGCCATCCGTCGCGCGAACGGTGGTGGTCATCGAGGCGGCGGTCTCGCGTCCGAAGGCGAACAGTCCCTTGTTGTTCGCGATCGCATGCGCCTGCGCATCCGACTCGATGTATCCGGTCGCGGCAAGCTTCGCGGCGCGCGCCGGCTCCGTCACTGCGCGCACCGCCGCCGCACGCCCCGCAGGATCGAGATTCGCCGTGATCTGACTCCACCCCGGCGACTCGTCGTACGTCTGCGGGCCGAGCTCCGGCATGGCTTCGGGATCGTCGGGGGCGAGCTTCGCGAGCCGCTCCGACATGTCCACCGCCGACTTCAGCGACGCGTCGTCGAGCTTGTTCGTGGTCGTGCTCGCGCTTTTCGAGCCAAAGACACTTCTGATCTGGACGGTGACGTTGGTATTGTCGCCGCCGCTCGATATTTGATTGACCGCGTAGCGCGTGTTGCCGCGGGTGCTGCCGATGACGGTCACGCGCGTCTCATCCGCCTTCCCCATCGCGAGCACGCGCTTGGTGAGCGCCTGGGCCTCCTCCTTCGTGAGGAAGCCGGCCGGATCGAACAATGAGCGGGGGCTCATGCCTTCCTCCCCGTGTTGATCACGTTGATCTGACGGAAGCGGCTCGGCACGCAGCCATGACTCACCGCATTCGATTGACTCGGCTGCCCTTTTCCATCGTTGAAGGCACCGCCCATCTGATAGCTCTTCTCGCCGCCGATCATGTCCATCGAATTCCAGAAGTCGGGTGTTCGCATCTGGTACGCGACGTCCTTGAGCATCCCGACGATCTTGCCGCCTTTGATCTCATAGAAGAGCTGTCCGCCGAACTGCGCGTTGTAGCGCTGCTGGTCGATCGAGAAGGACCCCTCGCCGACGATGGCGATTCCCTTGTCGGTCGCGGCGATGAGATCCTCGAACGATTGCTCCTTCTCGCCGGGAAGCAGCGAGACGTTCGGCATTCGCTGAAACTGGATGTCTGCCCAGCTCTGGGAGTACGAGCAGCCGTGCGAGCGCGTCGGCTTCCCCTGCTTCTTGTACCACCAGTCGAGCCATGGCGCCTGCTCGCGGGTGGTCTGGTAGTCGTTGACGATCCCCTTCTTGATGATGAGGAACGTGTCGGGGACGACGCCTTCATCATCCCACCCGCACGCGGAGAGCGAGCCGGGCTGCGTGCGATCGCCCTGGATGTTCATGAGCTCGGGACCATACCGGAGCTTGCCGAGCATCTTCTCCGGCGGCGAGACGAAGCTCGTGCCGGCGTAGTTGGCTTCGTAGCCCATTGCGCGATCGAGCTCCGTGGGGTGTGCGATCGACTCGTGGATCGTGAGCCAGAGATGCGTGGGATGGAGGACGAGATCGTAGCGTCCGACGTCGACCGACTTGGCGCCGAGCTTCTGGGCGGCCTCGGTGGCCCAGCGCGTCGCGTTGTCGATGAGCTTCGCGTCGCGCACGTGCTCGTAACCGCGTCCCATCGGCTGAATGTCGTTCGACTGGCGCGACTGGAAGTCGGAGAAGTCCGGCGCGACGGCGGTGACCGTCATCTGCGGCTGCGAGCGGAAGATCGTCTGGACCACGTAGGTGCCGTCGCTCGTGGCGAGTGTCTTCTCCTCGCGCAGAAAGAACATCCCGGAGTTCACAAACTTCGCGCCGGCGACCTTGAGTGCCGCGGCGTTGGCGTCGAGCAGCAGCGCAACCTTCTCTTCGATCGGGACGTCGAATGGATCGATCTCGGCGGGGCCGCGCCAGGTGCCGTTCGCAGTCGGCGAGACGGGCGCGAGCACCACCGGGCGCTCGAGCGCCGCGCGATTCGCCTGCGCCTGCGCGACGGCCTGCCGTGCGACGCGTACCATTTCGTCGGGTGAAAGATCGCGGCTCGCCGCGAAGCCCCACGCACCCTTTACGAGGACGCGCACACCGAAGCCAAAGGTTTCGGAGTCGCTGAGCGACTGCACGCGATGCTCGCGCGTCTGAATCGCCTGGTTGCGATTCTGGCTGATGCGCACATCTGCGTACTCTGCGCCGGCGGATTTGGCGGCATCGAGCGCGCGCATCGCGAGCTCCTTGAAGCCGGGATCGCCGAGCGGCGGAGATGTGGGAGAGGCGAGGCGGTATTGCGGGGGGAGGCGGTACGCCGCGAGGCTGAGCGCCGCGGCAGAGGACAGCTGGAGAAATTCACGTCTCGAATGAGCCACTCATCGCCTCGGCGCAGGGCGCCTGTCGTCAGGCGCGAACATAGGAATGTAAAAAAACGCACGCAATACCGCAGACGTTGAAGAATCTTTTCGTTCGTTGCGATTTGCTATTTACATACGGGACCGCGCGCGCACGACACGATGAGATCGCGCCCACGAGCACGAATGGCGACTGGCCGCCCGTGCATTTTTCCCCTCGCCGACTTCGTGCGTGAATCGATGCGGGGGTGGCGCGCGCATCCCCGGACGGTCGCCACTCCGTTATTATTGAGAAGGCTTCTTCCGCCGTGACGTGACGCCACGGCTGCGCCCGCCGAGCTTGATCCTTCGAGCGACTGATTGCCATGCCTACGCTTACGATCGACGGACGTGAAGTGACGGTGCCGGAGGGCACCACGATTCTCGAGGCTGCCCGCTCGATGGGCATCGCGGTGCCGACGCTGTGTTGGTATCCCAAGCTGCCCATCGTCGGGAACTGCCGCATCTGTCTCGTGTCCGTCGAGGGCACGCCGAAGCTCGTCGCCTCGTGCGCGGCGCAGGCCGCCGACGGACAGAAAGTCACCACCGAGTCGCACGCTGCGGTGCAGAGCCGCAAGGGGGTGCTCGGCATGCTGCTCGAGCGCTATCCGGTGGAAGAGATCCCGGCCGGCGGCGCGCGGAACGAGTTCGAGCAGTACGTGCGCCGTTACGATGTCCCGACGGAAAAGCGCTCTTCGCTCGGCCTGCGCACCGGCGATGAGCGCGAAGGGGACCCGCTCATCCAGCACGATATGTCCACCTGCATTCTGTGCACGCGCTGCGTGCGGGCGTGCGATGACATCCAGGTGGTGGGTGTGCTCGAGACGGCATTCCGCGGCGAGCATGCGGAGATCATCGTCGGCGCGGACGGCAATCCGGATCACGCGGGGTGCACGTGGTGCGGCGAGTGCGTGCGCGTGTGTCCCACGGGCGCGATCCACGACATCATCCCGCTGGCGAAGATGCGGGCAGAATCGCTGCGGGAGCCCGTGCGCGAGGTGCGCAGCGTGTGTCCGTACTGCGGCGTCGGATGCCAGATCGATCTCCAGGTGCGCGGCAACGACATTCAGCGGGTGAAAAGCCCGTGGATCGAGGAAACGACACCGAACATCGGCTCCACGTGCGTGAAGGGGCGCTTCGGCTTCGACTTCGCGATGCATAGAGATCGCCTGAAGACGCCGATGATCCGCATTGGGTGGGTCAAGCGCGATGGCGCCTGGAAGTGGGAGCCCAGCGCGGAGCAGACGGCGAAGTGGGGACGGCGCAACGGACCGTGGATGCTCGTCTCCGAGGAGGCGCAGACGCAGAAGCGGCGTCCGAAGTTCAACACGCTGCAGAAGCTCCCGCTCCTCGACACTCCGCTCGGCGACGCGCGCGACCGCGTCTCGA
>JALYSW010000148.1 GCA_030854615.1 Gemmatimonadota bacterium | reverse complement strand
CGGCGAGCTCCACGCAGACCGCGCTCGTGTGTTCTACCAGGCGGGCAACATGGACAGTGCGCGCGCGGAGCTCACCGCCGCGATCGCGGGCTTTCGGGAGCGGGACAAGAAGGACGTCGTCATTCTCTATGAGTCGAAGGCGATGTACGAACAGGCGCTGGGGATGATCAACGAGAAGGCGAACAAGCCGGACGATGCGCGCGAGGCGTACGGCCAGGCGTTGACGGAGGATCTCTCGTATTACGCGGCGCATGCGCGACTTGCGCAGCTGCAGCTGCTCGCAGGCGACACCACTGCCGCACTGTCGGAGATGGACCTCGCTCTGCAGCTGCAGCCCAACGACCCGGTGCTGCATTACGCCTCCGCGATCATCTACCTCAAGGCGAAACGCGATGCGGATGCGGCTTCACAGCTGACGAAGGCCGCAGCGGTGGCGCCATACTATTCGGCGCCGCACTTTCTGCTCGCGCGTATCGCGGATGTCGAGGATGACACGGAAGATGCGGTGACCGAGTACCGGCAGTTCATCTCGCTCGCGGCGAGCTCGGACGTGAATCTGCCGACCGCGAAGGACCGGCTCGCGAAGCTGAGCGCGACGGTCGCATCGACAGCAGCGCCGGCGGCAGCGCCGGCGAAGCCATGAGATACTCATTCGAGAAGTGCGCGCGCCGCGTATGTACCGCCGCCGTGCTGGCTGCTCTGGCTTGGGCGCCGGCGCTCGTCGCGCAGAAGACGGCGCTGGTGCCTACGCGCCCGAAGCTGGAGGCTGGAGCCGACACGAACGACGCTCGCTCGTACTACGCGTACGCGATGCGGACGGTATACGACAAGCCGACGGAGGCGGTGCGCGGATTCTACTGGGCGTCGCAAATCGACCCAACGTCGGGCGAGTCTCTTTACGGACTACACGCGGCCTCGCTGCTCGCGATGACCCCCACCGAGATGGCCTGGTACTACGATTATTTCACCAAGACCAGGTCACCGACGTTCCTCGCGCTCGATACGCTGCTCTTCCGTGTGTACACGATCAATCCGTTCCTGCATCCGAGCTTCGAGCATGCGCTTCTCCAGCGCAAAATCGAGGCGCAGACCATGGTTAGGTATAGCCACGTAAACCAGGTTACGCTCAACGTCGCGATTCTGGAAACCATGGGGGACGCGATCAACAGCCCGGACGTGGCGTTCGCGGATGGACGTTTGTCAGATGCACTCCGACTGTACGCGAAAGAACTGGAATACAGAGGGTGGTCGAAGCGCGAGCACGCGTACATGTCCGGCGAAATCCACGCAACACGCGCGCGGATCTTCTACGTGCTCGGCAATCTCGACAGTGCGCGCACAGAGATGGTCGCGGCCCTCTCGTCGATGCGCGAGTGGGAGGCGAACAAGAAGGAGATCGTCATTCTCTATCGCTCGAAGGCGCTGTACGAAGAGACGCTCGGCATGATCGACGAGAAGCAGAACCGTCCCGACAGCGCCCGCGAAGCCTACGGGCACGCGCTGGAGGAGGATCTTGCGTACTATCCGGCGCACACGCGCATGGCGCAGCTGCAGATCGCGATGGGGGATACCGCTGGCGCGCTCACGGAGCTCGATCTGGCGGCGCAGCTTCAGCCGAACAACGTCGTTTGTCACTACACGTACGCCGTGACGCTTGCGAAAATGGGCAAGGCGGCGGAAGCCGTCGCACAGCTCAAGCGCGCGATCGCAATCGACCCGTACTACGCGGCGCCCCACTTGTTGCTCGCGAGAATCGCCGATCTCGAGGAGTACACCGATGACGCCGTCGGCGAATACCAACAGTACTCGATACTGGCGGCGCGGGCGGATCCGGAGCTGACGTTTGCGAAGGACAGGATCGCGAAGCTGAGCGCCACGGTGGCATCCACGACTACGCCCGCACCCGCGAAGCCGTGAAGATGCGACTGGCGAAGCTGACGGCCAGCCTGGCCTCCACCCAACCCCACCAATGATGCATCTCTCGCGAGTGATCGCTTCGGGAACGCTGCTCCTCACGCTCGTCGTCGCGCCGCCCGTTCGGTCGCAGCAGAAGCTGCCCGCCGACACGGGCGTGATGCGCAAACGCACGACCTACGAGGATCTGCAGATGTTCTCGCAGGTGCTCAATCAGATCCGCGTGAACCATCCGGATTCGGTCGACAGTCACGAGCTCCTCATGGCGGCGATCGAAGGGATGGTGCACGCGGCGGATCCTCACTCGTTCGTCATTCCCGCGGTGCGCCTCTCGCCCGGGCGCGAACAGGCGCTGAAGGACGGAAAGCTCTTTCCCATCCCCGTCGACTTCGAGTATCACGGCGGCTCGCCAGTGGTGTCAGCCATCGCGCCGGGCACGGCCGCGGCGCATCAAGACATTCTTCCCGGCGATGAGCTCATTGCGATCGACGGTAAACCCGTCACGGCACAGAGCGCCATGGAGCTCGGAGTAATCCTCGCGGGTGACAAGGGATCAACCACGACACTCTCCTTCGAGCGCCTGCGCGCCGACGGGACGTTCGCGAAGCTCGATCGCAGCGTGAAGCGCGAAAAGATCGGCGAGGTGACGGCGGTGCCGGCGGTGTTCATGCTCGATCCCGCTGCCGGAACGGGCTACGTGCGCATCACGAGCTTCATGAACGAAAAGGTCGCCGATGACCTGCACGATGCCCTCGGCAAGCTCGAAGGAAGGGGACTGAAGCGCCTCATCATCGATCTCCGCGACAACGGTGGCGGCAGCGTGGCGGAGGCGGCGCACGTCGCGGGCGAGTTCCTGCCGAAGGGGACCATCGTGTACACGTCGGAGGGGCGAAAGGCGGCCGACACCGACACGGGGCGTGTGTCGCGCTCTTTCTGGAGGAGCGAGCGTCACTACCCGATCATCCTGCTCGTGAACTCGGGAACCGCGAGCGCATCGGAGCTCGTCGCCGGCGCGCTGCAGGATCACGATCGCGCGCTCATCGTGGGACATACGACGTTCGGGAAATCGCTGCTGATGCGCGGCTTCCCGATGGCCGATGGCTCGATGATCGAGCTCGTCGTGGGGCACGTGCGCACGCCGTGCGGGCGCATTATCCAGCGACAGTACCACGGCGTGTCGATGCGTGACTACTACCGCCTTGCTGGCGCCGATCGCGATACGGCGAGCCGCCCGTCGTGCAAGACGGATGGCGGACGCACCGTGTACGGCGGCGGCGGCATCTTCCCTGACATGCGACTCCCCGATGTCGGATCGGCGCCGTCGTGGCTCGCGCGCACGTCAGAAGATGATCTGATCCTCAAGTGGTCGGGTGCGTGGGTGACGGCGAACGCGGCATCGCTCACATCGCTCGACGTACTCGCCGCCAGCCCCGCACTTCCAGCCGCGGCGATCGCCGACTTCCGCGCCTACGCGCTCAAGGACGGCATCACGATCAACGGCGACAGCGCGAGCGCCGCAATGCTGCAGCGCGTGCTCGTGCGCGCGGTCGCGGCGTCGAAGTTCGGTGACGAGGGCTACTACCGCATCTCCGCGGTTACGAGTCCTGAAGTCGCAGCAGCGCGTGGCGCGTTCGCCAAAGCACAATCGATACTTGCCACCCGGTGAGACTGACTAGCCGATGTGTACCTGCCGGATCATCCCGTGCGTGAAATGCGGCTTGCCGTCCTTCGCATCCGAAAGAAAGCAGATCAGCGCGTACTCTCCCGGGGTGAAATCGACGGTGATGTAGGCCGTGCTTCCCTTCTGCATGGCGGGGACTCCACCGATTGGCTCGCCGGGCGGTGGGCCGACCTGCTTTGCGACCCACAGTGGAACGTCAGCGGCTGACTTGCCAGGCGCCAGACGAACCAACTGCAGCTCGTGCGATTGCGTGCCGTTGCTCTC
The DNA here is from genome assembly GCA_030854615.1 of Gemmatimonadota bacterium. Lineage (GTDB taxonomy): Bacteria > Gemmatimonadota > Gemmatimonadetes > Gemmatimonadales > Gemmatimonadaceae > FEN-1250. The sequence continues at coordinate 1,055 of JALYSW010000148.1, read as the reverse complement.
GATGCGAATCGTGTGTTTTCCCGACGTGATGGGCTTTGACAGCGTGAAGGTGTAGTCGCTGAGCGTGATGACGACGTCTGACGCCGGCGCGGCAACGTCGGCATCGGTGCTCGCCGTGACGGTGAGTGGGCGCACCATGCCCTTGGCGAAGTGCGGCATGCCATCGGCCGAGGGAACAAAACAGATCAGCGCGTAGTTGCCCGGCTCCAGCTTCTGCGTCGTCGATGCCATCCCGCCGCCGGGGTGCGGGGCATTCACGCCTCCGTAGTCGACCCACCACGCCGGCGGTGGCGCCTGCGTCTTCAACGCCTGCGCGACATCCGCCATCGTCTTGCCGTCGTTCAGCTTTATGAAGGCGACGTGGTGGAGCTCGGAGCCATTGTCAACGAGATGAATCGTCATCATCCCCGACGGCACCGCATCGGGCGCGTCGAATTTGTAGTCCACTGCGACGATCGTCATCTGATGCGCGACGGGTGCGGCGACCGGCTTTGCGGTGGAGTCGGACGCGGCGACAGTCCTGGACGCATCCTTGGTCGCGCACGCCGCGAGCAGGACGACGAGCGGCAGCAGTGACCGCGAATCGAACAACGACATACGATACCTCGGTAGTGGGGTGGTGCTAATCTGGCGCGCGATCGGGCGCACGTCCAGCGCGCCATCGCGTATACGTCCCCAGCACCCGCAGCGACTCGGTCGCCTCACGCAGCTGCGCGATCGCCGTAGCGAGCCCCGGGTCGCCAGCCGGATGATCGAGCTCGAGGAAGAATCGGTAGTGCCACGGCTCCTCCGCCGGTCGCGATTCGAGCTTGCTCATGTTGATCCGGTTGCGCGCGAGCGGCTCGAGCACACGGAGCAGCGCGCCCGGCACGTTCGGCGTCGTGATCAGCAGCGCGGTCCTCGCTTGCGTATCGCGCCCGAGCGGAGAGGAGGACTCGCGTGCGATCATGAGGAAGCGCGTCTGATTGTCGGAACGGTCCTCGATGTCCGCCGCGAGAACCTCGAGATCGTAGCGCGCGGCCGCGTGCCGTCCCGCGATCGCCGCCGCGCGCACG
>JALYSW010000139.1 GCA_030854615.1 Gemmatimonadota bacterium | reverse complement strand
AACATCGTCTCGATGATGTACGGGCCCGCGCGCGGATTGCGATACCAGTCCTCGTCGAAACGCTCGACCAGCGCCTCGCCGATCACCGCCTGAAGCTGCCACGCGCGCAGATAGCGCGCCGCATAGTAGCGCGGATCGACATCGACGAACGCGTCCGCGCGATCGTAGCGGAAGGACGTCGCGCTCGAGAGCGTCTCCACGTAGACATCCGGGAGGCTGCCCCACGAATGCTCGCCCCCATAGAGCTCGTGCTCGTAGATGAGCTTCGCCGAGTAGCGGCGGAGAAACTGCAGCTCTTCGAAGCCGGCCGAGCGAAGGAAGCTCGGGATGCGCGGCGCGCCGAGCTGCGTGTAGCGCGCGAGCCACCCCGGGATATGGAGCATGTGGTCGAAGAGCATCGCGTACGACTCGGTGATCGAGTTGTCACCGAGCCAGCGGTACTCGAACGGATAGTCGGCGCGCGCGTTGGCGAAATGCAGCGCGTGCCCGAGCTCGTGCAGGAAGGTGCGATAGTCGGACTGGCCGCCGTGCGGGCGAAGGACGAGATAGACCTCCTGCGGCACGCGTACCGGGGCACAGAAGGCGCGCGAGCTCTTCCCCTCGCGCTCGCCGGTATCGAAGATGACGCGCCCCGTCGCGGTGGCGTCGGCGCCCATGTCGGAGAGCTGGCGGCGCACCTGCTCCTCCATCGGCTTGCTCGGGAAATACGGATCGAAGGCGGGCGCGCGCATGAGGGCAAGCGCATCAGCGCGCGTCGCCTCGCGCGGATCGATGTCGAGATCGCGGCGCACGACTTCGCTGAAGACGTCGTCCCACATCGCCTGCGTGTCGCGAAGGAATGCCTTGCATTCATCAACCAACGACGGGAGATTCACGCCGCTCAGCGCGGTGAAGGTGTCGTTGTAGCTCCCGGCGATCTGGAGCCCTTCGACGATGTCCTTCTCGCGCTGGAAGCGCTCCTGGCGCATCGGACCGAGCTCCTTCGCCACGAGCGACGCGCGCGCCTTCTCGAGGCGAAGGCGCTCGCCGCGGTCCTTCGCGTTGGCGATCTCGATCGCGATCTGCCGGTACTGGATGCCGCGGCCGTCATCTACACGCGCGATCGCCGACGACTCCCACGCGATCTCGCGCTCATCGAGCGCCGCGAGCTCGCGCGACACCCTCGCATCGGCCTGCCACTCGAGGAGGATGCGCGCGGCGCGCTGCTCCTCGCTCCCCGCCGGCGCGTCGCGGAACAGCTCGCGCACCATGTCGAGCGCATCGTCGTTCAGCACGTTCGCGAAACGCGCGTAGATCGCCTGCAGCTCGGCCGTCTTCTTGAGCCCCGATCCGGACTCGTACAGCTCGCGCGAGATCGCCTGGTGGAACTCGTCCCCTTCGCGGCGCAGCGTCTCGAGCGAGAGTATCATTTGGCGAGCCGCTCCGCGAGCACCGTGCGGAGCTTATCCGCGGATACCCGATCCTGCTGCAGCGTGTCGCGGTCCCGAATCGTGACCGTGCCGTCGCCGATCGACTCGCCATCGATCGTAATGCCGAACGGCGTCCCGATCTCGTCCTGGCGCCGGTAGCGCCGCCCGATCGCGCCAGACTCATCGTAGAACACCGGATAGAGCGGCCGCAGATCCTCGGCGATGCGATGCGCCATCTCCGGCATCCCGTCCTTCTTCACGAGCGGGAAGATCCCCGCCTTCACCGGCGCGAGCGACGGCTGGAGCTTGAGCACCGTGCGCCCCTCGTCCTCGCCCTCCACGGTCTCCTCGCGGTACGCGTTCACGAGCACCGCGAGCGTCGTGCGATCCGCGCCGACGCTCGTCTCCACCACGTACGGCGTGTAACGGCGGTTGTTCGGCTGATCGAAGTACTCGAGCTTCTTCCCCGAGAACTGCTGGTGCTGCGTGAGGTCGAAGTCGCCGCGGTTGTGCACCCCTTCGATTTCCTGGAAGCCGAGCGTGCCGCCGAAGTCGAACTGGATGTCGAACGCCGCCCGCGCGTAGTGCGCCAGCTCTTCCTTCGTGTGCTGATGGTACTGCAGACGCACGGGATCGAGGCCGAGCGACTGATGCCATTTGAGGCGCTCGCCTTTCCAGAACTCGAACCACTCCATGTCGTTTCCGGGCTCGACGAAGAACTGCATCTCCATCTGCTCGAACTCGCGGGTGCGGAAGATAAAGTTCCCAGGCGTGATCTCGTTGCGGAACGCCTTGCCGATCTGCGCGATCCCGAAGGGAATCTTCTGGCGCGTCGACTGCTGCACGTTGAGGAAGTTCACGTAAATCCCCTGCGCCGTCTCCGGGCGGAGATACACGACGCTCGCCGTGTCCTCCACAGGGCCCATGAACGTCTTGAACATGAGATTGAACAGCCGCGGCGCACCGAGCGTCCCCTTCATGCCGCAGGCGGGACACTGCACGTCCGGCGTGCCGGGGGTGCCCTTGATCTTCGCGTCGTCCGCGCGGAAGCGCTTGCGGCAGTTGCTGCACTCCACCAGCGGATCGACGAAGCCGCTCACGTGGCCGCTCGCCTCCCACACGCGCGGATGCATGAGGATCGCAGCATCGAGCCCCTCGATGTCGTCACGGCTCCGAACCATCGCGTTCCACCAGCGATCCTTCAGATTCTTCTTGAGCTCGACGCCGAGCGGACCGTAGTCCCACACGGATCCCGTGCCTCCGTAGATCTCGGAGGACTGGAAGATGAAACCGCGCCGCTTGCACAGCGACACGAGCTTCTCCATCACGTCAGGGAATGCGCTCGA
>JALYSW010000138.1 GCA_030854615.1 Gemmatimonadota bacterium | reverse complement strand
CTGTGGTTCTCGTTTGGATTGCTGAGATAAGCTCGTTTGTGAATTGCTCTGTGGCGACGAAGCATAGACGCATCCCGGGCGCCTTCTCGAGAATTTCGTGAGCGATCGCCTGCATGAGGTGTGTTTTCCCAAGTCCAGTTTGTCCGTAGAGGAACAATGGGTTGTACACTTTTCCTGGCGATGCGGCAGCAGCCTGAGCCGCGGCGGCAGCAAGCTCGTTCGACTTTCCAATGACGAAATTTTGGAACGTATAGCGGGAGCTGAGTTGCGGGTTCGAGCGTGTAGCTGTTCCAGTGTTGGACTCTCGTGCCTCGGGTAGAGGTGCGACGAAGAGATCCATTTGCGGGCGACCGCGTCGTTCCTCGTCTACCTTGAAGATGATGTTTATGGGATGACCTAATGCTACTGGCGCGTAACTGGCTAGTAACTGTGCATGTTTTGACTCGTTCCACTCCGCAGTGAAACGGTCAGGTGTTCCGATAGTGATCGTCTCACCATCGAACTGGAGCGCAACCGTCGGCTCCAGCCAAGTCTTGAAAGTCTGGGCCGGCAACTCGCCGCGCGCTCGGTCGAGCAGGCGCGTCCAAATTTCGCTTACGGTCAATGCCATGTATTCGATGTGGAAAAGTCTGGGGACGCGAAGGTAGACTGGCTCGAGAAGGAAGTCAACGAAGACTCCGGTCGCGCTTCATGCCGCGACGATCAGCGGCCTGAGATCAGTTGACGTATGTCTCTGCAGTGACTATCTTTAGCGTTCTGCATTTACCGACTTTTCTCTGCACTGCATGTTGGAGTTGTCATGGGCAAGCCCACCTACCGACCCCGAAATAAGCGTCGCATTCGCACACACGGCTTTCGTGAACGCATGGCCACGCGCTGGGGACGGGATGTACTCAATCGCCGTCGGAAGAAAGGACGTAAGCAGCTCACCGTGCAACTTCCTTCGAAGTACGCAGGCGCCTGACGGATCCTGGAGATAGCTGCTTCCCACGCAGTCGTCGTCTCACGCGGGGAATTGAGTTGCGTCTCGTTCTACGTGAAGGGAAGCGGATTCGGCTCGGGCATCTCGAGCTCCGAATCGTCGCTTCCCTTCTACATCATCCCCGGATAGGCTTCGTCGTTCCCAAGCACGGTCGCTCCATCGTGGAGCGTAATCGGCTGAAGCGACAACTGCGAGAGATCGTCCGCCTGAACATCCTACAGCGGATTCCTCCCGTCGATATGGTCATTCGCGCTCGGCCTGAAGCATATTCTGCCTCATTCGCCTCCCTAGAGCGCGAGCTTCTCTCCGGAAGGGAACGCACCGGAAAGCTCTTTGAGGCACCATGATGCGATGGTTCCTGGTATCTCTCGTGCGGGGCTATCAGATCGTTCTGTCTCCTGTCCTTCCCGCATCTTGTCGTTTCTTTCCGAGTTGCTCCGCTTACGCGATCGAAGCACTTGAGCGACATGGTGCGTTGAAAGGAACTGCGCTTACCATTCGTAGGCTCGCCCGGTGTCAGCCATTCTGTACGGGTGGCTACGACCCCGTGCCGTAATCCCTTAGTAATTCATGGAAAAGCGACTTCTTATAGCTCTTGCTCTGGCGGCGATCGTCATCGTCGTATCCCAGAAGCTCTTTCCTGCTCCACCCGTACCTGTGAAGCTGGCTGCGGATAGCACGACACTTGTAACCGTGAAAGATTCCACGCCCGCGGCGCTCGGCGCACGCGGGCTCGATTCGATTGCGGCTAGAAGCGGTGTGACAACGAGCACTCCGTCTGTCACCAGCAAGATGGAGATCGCGGAGGCGAGCTCGGACACGCTGAGCGTGACCACGCCGAAGGCAACGTACTACTTTACCCCCCTAGGTGCGGCGCCGCTGGACGTCGTGCTCAACGACTATCGTGTGATGCCGAAAGCCAGCAACAAGAATGTGAGGCTTGGCCGGCCTCACGTCCCGCTCCTGAGCTACGCCGTGCTGAAGGGACGAGACACCCTCGAGCTTGATAAGGTCAAGTTCGATGTCGACACAACTGGTCGCTCGGCCACTCCCGGCATTGCCTTTACCGCTGTTGTTGAGGGCGCACGCGTGTCGATTGCTTACGCGTTCAATGGCGAGGGATATCTCGCGAATGTGCACGGGAGTGTGAAGGGCGTCGACTCGACATCGATGCTGTTGATCCGGATGCACAAAGGACTTCCGTTCGTTGAAGCAGACTCCTCCGACGATCTGCGAAGCCTCGCGTATGTTGCAAAGCCTCTGCACGAGGACGCGCATAGCATCGCTTTTGCGAAACTCGATTCCCTGGCGCCGAGCGTTGAGCGCGATTCTCTCGCGTGGGTGGCGAGCAAGAACAAGTATTTCCTGCTCGCGATAATCGCGACGCCACCAGGAAAGCCATTCGGAGCTGCGGTATTCACACGAGGTCCTCACGAGCCGAAGGCTGTGAGCTCTGCAGACGCCCTGATTCTGCAGCCGCTGACCCAAAGCGGTGAATTCGCCTTCGATATGTACTCGGGGCCGCAGGAATGGCGCCGCCTCCATCAGATGGGGCGGAATCTCGAGCATGTGAATCCATATGGCTCGTTCCTCAGACCCATAGTCCAGCCATTTGCGACGATCGTCATGCAGGTCGTGCTCTGGATTCACGACCGGCTCAAGATCAACTACGGATGGGTGCTGATCATCTTCGGCATCACGATTCGCCTCCTGCTCTGGCCACTGAACCAGGGTGCCATGCGCAACAGTCTGAAGTTGCAGCGGATCCAGCCGCAGCTGCAGGAAATTCAGAAGAAGTACAAATCGAATCCGGAAAAGCTGCAATCGGAAATGAGCAAGCTCTATCGCGACCACGGCATGAGTCCGTTCACGCCGCTTGCAGGATGTCTTCCGATGCTCATCCCGATGCCGGTGTTATTTGCGCTGTACTTCGTATTTCAGAACACCATTGAGTTTCGTGGCGTCTCCTTCCTCTGGCTTCCGGACCTCTCCCAGCGCGATCCTCTCTTCGTCCTGCCGGCCGTGATGGGAATCTCGATGTATGTGCTCTCGTGGATCAGCTTGCGATCGGCCCCGCCGAACCCGCAGGCGAAGACCATGGCGTACGTCTTTCCGGTGATGATGGTGGTCTTCTTCTGGCGTCTGGCAGCCGGGCTGAATCTGTACTACGCCGTCCAGAACCTTGCGACGCTTCCCCAGCAATGGCTGATCGCACGCGAGCGCGCGAAGTTGGCCGATACTCCAGCGAGCGGATGACGGCCGCACCGTGACGCCAGCAGCCGCGCCGCCAGCTCGGGAGCGGCTTCGCATCACCTACATTGGCCACGCCACGCTCCTGCTGCACTTCGGAAATGTGTGCGTGTTGACGGATCCGAATTTCGACGACAAGCTTGGCTATTTTCTCCCTCGCGTCACGCCGCCAGGGGTTGGGATGGCCGAGCTTCCTCGTGTGGATGCGATACTGCTGACGCACGCGCACGCGGATCATCTGTCGTTTCGAACACTGCGCGCGCTCCCTGCCGGAATTGTGGTGTATGCACCTCCCGTGGTTTCCCGGTGGCTACAGCGCGCCGGCATCGCATCCGCTCGTCCGCTCGCGGCGGGAGAGCGTGTGCACGTCGGCGCCCTCACCATTGCCAGTGCGCGCGCGAAACACGTCGGTGCGCGCTACGGGATCGACAGGTGGCGGGGTGACTCGCACATGTATCTGCTCGATGATGGGACGTCGTCGGTCCTCTTCACCGGAGATACCGCAATCACACCTTCAGCGGCCGATCTGGTACGGCAGATCGCCCCGCGCCGACTGGATGTTGCGCTACTGCCCATTGGCGATGCGCCGTGGTGGAAGCGGCATCTCTTTCGTCGCGGGCATCTCACGCCGGAAGACGCGCTCACCCTGTTCGAGCAGCTGAACGCAAAGCTGTTCATTCCCTTCCACTGGGGCACCTTCCGCCATGTCACGTCTGGCGCGCACGACGCGATCAACGTGCTTCGCGCACTGCTTCCGAAGTATTCGCGACGCACCGACGTGCGGATCCTCGCGCCCGGTGAAACATTAGGTCTGGCGGTGGACGAATGATGACGGCGCGCGGCAGTATCCTGCCTGGAGCGAACGAGACCATCGTTGCCCAGGCGACCGTCGGTGCGAGAAGCGCCCTCGCGGTGATTCGGATGTCGGGTCCGGACTCGCACCGCATCGGCGCTGCACTTCTGTCTCCGTGGCGCACGACACCGCGTGTGTCGTATCTGTCCACGCTGCGGGATCCCACGAGCGGACGGGAGATCGATCGCGGCATCGTGACCGTCTACTCCGAGCCTTTCTCGTATACCGGAGAGGACATGATCGAGCTGTCGCTTCACGGCGGCGAAGTCGGACCCGCTCTCGCGATCAATGCGCTGCTCGCGTCGGGCGCGAGAGCGGCACTTCCCGGAGAGCTCACGCGACGCGCGCTGCTCAACGGGAAGATGGATCTACTGCAGGCGGAGGCAGTTGGCGATCTCATCGACGCACGGTCCCGTGCGATGCACGACGTCGCCCTCGGCCAGCTCGCTGGGCATCTCTCGGCCCGACTGACTGCGCTGCGCGAACAGATCGTCGGGATCGAGGCACTACTCGCCTACGACGTCGACTTTCCCGAAGAGGATGATGGCCCCATTGATCGCAGCCGCATTCAACGCGCGGCACAGGTCGTACTGGCCACGATCGATGCGCTGCTCACCACCTCGGCGACGGGGGAATTGATTCGCGGCGGTGCGGCAGTGGTCATCGCCGGCGCGCCGAACGCCGGCAAGTCATCGCTCTTCAACGCACTCGCCGGAACCCGCCGTGCGATCGTCACCGACATCCCGGGCACCACACGCGATGCACTCGAAGCAATGATCGATATCGGGCAGTGGCCCATCCGTCTCGTCGACACCGCCGGGCTGCGCGCGAGCGATGACATGGTCGAGCGGCTCGGCATCGAGGTGGCGGAGGAGCACGTCGCGAAAGCGGTACTCGTGCTCGTATGCGGCGAGAACGTGGAGTCGCTCTCGATGGCGATCGAGAGTGTACGTCGACTCACGGGTGCTCCCCTGATCGCGGTTGGAACCAAGAGTGATGCGGGGGAGATCTCGGCGGCTGCAGTGACTGCCTTGCTCTCGCTTCACGGCGCAACCACCGGGTTGCGTTACGTGTCCGTGAGCGCGCGAACGGGTGAGGGGCTCGCATCACTCACGAAGAACGTCGTCGAAATTCTCCAGCGCGATCGCACTGCGCTATCGAGTGAGAATCCGATCATCACGCGTGAGCGGCATCGCGCTGCGCTCGCGAGTGCGCGGGCGGAAATCGCGGAGTTTCTCCAGCTATGGGAACGGACGAGTGGGCTGCCGGCAACTGTCGCCGCCGTGCATTTGCACAGCGCGCGAGGCTATCTCGAGGAGCTCGTGGGTGTGCTCGATGTGGAAGACGTGCTCGACCGCGTCTTCAGCTCGTTCTGCGTTGGTAAATAGCGTTACGCCGAGGCAGCGGTGAGATTCGAGATCGCGGAGATCTCGTCCGCGCGCGCGCGTACCGTCCACGCCATGCCACGTTCGGCAACCGCGCGCTCGACCATGCGGCTGCCGAGGTAATAGCCGGCACGCTCGGGGAGTACGTATTGGTCGATGGTGCGTGACTCGTCGCTGAGACCGCCGGAGAGATAACGGAGGCGCAATCCCAGCCCTGACCGCTCGAGATCCGGCGCGACCGAACGCGCTAGCACACCTTCGAGCTCGCGGATACGCGCGTACTGGCGCCGCGAGTATCCATAGTACTCCCACTCGGCGTGACCTGGGCTCACTACGCGGGCCACTTCGACTGCGATCCCCTCATTGATCACGTGCTCGCGCAATGTCGCGCGGCAGCCGGTGTCCCAATAGCTATAGTAGCCACCGGACTCGGTGATGAGTTGACGCAACGCGCTGCGGCTCGAAGGCGACGTATAGCGCACCGCATGTGCAATTTCGTGCGCCAGCCAGAGCGGGATCAGAGCCGGGTCGAGGCCGAGCCCCTGTGTATCGGGGTTTGCCACTCCGGTGAAATGCTCGAGGCAGACGAAGGCGATGCCGCGCCCGTCGGAGACGAGCTCGCCCGCGTTAGCCGCGCCCACGCCGACCATTAGCACGACATCGATATCGGAATCGAGCTCGAGGAGGGTGCCGCAGCGATACTCCGTTTCCCGCGCCAGCGAAACGACATCAGTTCGTTCCAGCATGGCGCGCAAATCCTGCCGATCGGCCCGCATGACCGAGCGAGCTACGTCATCGAAGTGCGATGTGTCGGGATCGAGTACGTAGTTGCGCCAGTATGGCTCGAGAATGCGGAGGTGGGTCGTGTAGTAGCGCCGGTACGCGGCGACTGGGTCTGAGCTGTCGAGCAGTGCAAAGAAATCAGGTATCAGATTTATCAGCATTCAGACCGGGTGCGCGTGAGGATGGCGCGACGTCCGTCCGGCGGACGGGTGAAGATAGTCTCGGCCTTACAGTGCAACAAGGGCGCTTCGATGTGCTGGCACGCAATTTCCTTCTGTCGTGCACATGAACGTGCCGGAGCCCAGCATGACGACGTTGAGACACATCGAGCTCACCTGCCCCATCTGTCACCACTGCTTCGATTCGCAAGCGGTGCTGTCGACGAACTCGTTCGGTGGGAAGCGAACCGACTTTCACGAACGCGCGGCGGGAGCGCAGCCGCTTCCCTATCTAATACATCTCTGCTCGCGCTGTGGCTACGCCGGAAGCGAAAGAGATTTTGGGGAAGAGGCGGATGTAAGTCCGATGTTGAAGGAACACGTGTGGGACGAGCTCGCGCCGCGATTGAGCGAAGGCACGCTGACGAGCTCCGAGAAGTACGAGTTCGCGGCAAAGGTCGCGCTGTGGCAGGGCGCGGAGCCGCGTCGTGTCGCGGACCTGCTGCTGCGCGCTGCGTGGTGCTGCGTGGACGAAGGGGACACGGAAGCGGAGCGGTATTTCCGGCGGCGGTCGGCGTGGATGTTCGAGCGGTCGCTCGAAGCCTTCGACGGTGTCGAGCGGGACGAGCGCGCCGTGCTCACCTATCTGGTGGGCGAGCTGTGGCGCCGAATTGGCGATCCCTCCATCGCGTCGGAGTGGTTCGATCGCGTTGCGGACGAAGTGCTCGATCCCGAGGCGCAGGAGTGGTTGATCGCGGCTGCGAATCAGCAGCGCGATTGCCCGCGTGAGTGGTTCGGCTAGCCGACGCTACGCATCGGGGCGCGTACCGAAGATCCGGTCGCCTGCGTCGCCGAGTCCGGGAAGGATGTACCCTTGCGCATTGAGCTCGCGGTCGAGCGTGGCTGCGTAGATCTTCACGTCGGGATGGGCGGCGAGCATGCGCTGCACTCCGGCGGGCGCCGCGACCAGACAGAGAAAGCGGATGCGTGTCGCGCCGGCGCGCTTGAGTGATGCGACCGCCGCCACCGCGCTGCGTCCCGTCGCCAGCATCGGATCGAGCACGAAGAACTGACGCTCTGCTGCGTCGCCCGGAACGCGGAAGTAATAGTCGACCGGCTCCAGCGTCTGGTGATCGCGGTAGAGTCCGATATGCCCGACGCGCGCGGAGGGGACGAGTCGGAGCACGCCGTCGACCATGCCGAGTCCGGCGCGGAGAATCGGGACGAGGGTGAGCTTCTTCCCGGCGACGCGCTGTGCGGTCATGCGCTCCATCGGCGTGTCGACGGAGACCGGCTCGAGGGCCAGATCGCTGGTGGCCTCGTAGGCCATCAGCATGGCGATCTCCTCGACGAGCTCCTTGAAGATCTTGGTCGGTGTCGCGCGATCGCGAAGGATCGAGAGCTTGTGCTGGACCAGGGGATGCCCGGTAACCGACAGGTTGGGCAGCGAAGGGGTGGTCAGCATGCGGCTGAAGGTACTAACTTCGCAATCATGAAAGAATACCAGGCGGTCGTGCTGAAGCTGTCGCGCCGTGCTCATGACGACGAGGACGCGCTGACGGATCTGCTGAACGAGCGCAGTCGCGGCGGGTGGGAGCCTGCGCTTCTGTCCCAGGATGGTGCGCGCATGACGGTGGTCTTTCAGCGCGCATTGCCAGCGTCTCGCAAAGAGAAGTGACCGAGCGCGCTGCGGTGGTTCCGCGTCCGCGTGCCGATGCCGCGGAGCGCATCCTTCGGGCTGCGATCCGTCGCATCGTGGCATCGGGCGCAGCGGCGCTGACGATGCACGAAGTGTCGGAGGAGGCGGGGGTGAGCAAGGGGCTCATCCACTATCACTTCCACGACAAGGAAACGCTGCTCGCGCGCATGGTGGAGTGGATGACGCGTCATCTCGTCGGGCGTGAGCGTACCGCGCTGGCGGAGTCCATTCCACGTCATGCGATCGACGATATGTGGAAGTGGCTGGAGTCGGAGTTGGAGCGGGGGCAGATCCGCGTGCTGCTCGAGCTCGCTGAGTGGCGCGGGCCGCTCGTGCAGAGCGCGATCCGGGAGTCAGCGATCGCGCGCCGCGATGCCTCGGCGGCATCGATCGAGCATCTCTTCTCGCTGCTCGGGCTGCGTCCGCGGATCCCTGCGCAGCTACTCGCGGATGTCGTGGTGGCGTTCATCGACGGGCTATCGATCGCGATTGCGATCGATCGCGAGAAGAATGCGCGGGCGGCGTTCGACGTGTTCTGGCTCTCGCTGTTGAGCCTCACTGAGTAGCGAGCCGCGCGCGAGCAGCTCGACGTGAGCGGATCCCGCTCGCTTCACGCGCGCCTGTTCGGCGCGGTGGTCGTCGTTGGACTGCTGCTCTGGCTGTCCTTCGTGGTCGCGATCATTGATGCAGGGCGGCGGAACGAGGCGAGGGCCGCCGATGCCATCGTCGTGCTCGGGGCCGCGCAGTACGAGGGGCGCCCTTCGCCCGTGCTGAAAGCGAGGCTCGATCACGCGGCATCGCTGTGGGCGCAGGGGCTCGCGCCACGGATGATCGTGACGGGAGGGCGCGGGGTCGGGGACACGACGAGCGAGGCTGCGGTGGAGATGCGGTATCTCGTGCAGCGGGGAGTACCGGCAGATTCCATTTCGATGGACATGGACGGGCTGACGAGCAGTCAGTCTATGGTAGCGGTGCGCCGATTTCTCGGACGAAGGCCAAATCCGACGGTGATTTTGGTCAGCGATCCGTTCCATATGCTGCGGCTGTCGATCCTCGCGCGTCGACTACATATGATTCCACTGCTATCACCGACGCGAACGAGCCCGATTTCCACACGGCCTGGGCAGCAGCTTCGCTACGTTCTCGCGGAATCGCTCAAGGCTCCGTATGCGCTGCTGGTGGGCGCGCATTGAGCGGCAAAATGGAGCGTATCGTGTTCCCATATATACGTCTTTCAATGGGGTCCGTCACCGCGCCCCTCTTGCGCTAAAGCCAATGATACTGTCACATTGGAGCCGCGAAGTGTCACATTACGTTAACACCTGAAACGAAAGGGCTCGGGACGAATCTACGAGCCTCATCATCGTATGGCGTTCTCACTGCGGGTAGCTACCATGCCCCATGACGTAGCTGTTCCCGAACACTCCGCCGATTCCCGTTTCCCGGTCGGCGAGAGCAATCGAAAGAGACTGCTGGTCGCACTCGAGCTGCGTCAACGAGCACTCGCTTGCGATGGACAACATCATCGGCATCATCGGCATCCTGCCCGCACCATTCCCTTCCCACTTTCGGGCAACAACTCTCTTCCCACGCGCTGGGAGTAGGTTAGCGCGCCCACGCACCCCGCCGGCAGGCGCCGGAGTGCGTAGCTGCTTCAGGTTGGATCATTGCAAAACGGGAGAAATTCCCGCCACGTGTTTTCTGGAGGTTTCTGAATGCGTATGACTCGTACTGTGGCTCTCGTCGTCGGCGGGCTGATGCTCGCGACCACGCTGGGCGCGCAGGAGCAGGTGGAAACGAATACGAAGAAGGCTGCCGTGCGCGAGCCGACCTTCACCAATGTCACCGATGACATGCTGAAGAACGCCCGTACCGATGGAAAAAACTGGGCGATCTATGGCCGCGATTACTCGAACCAGCGATACTCACCGCTCGCGCAGGTCACCAGCGCGAACGTCGGTTCCCTTCGGATGTCGTGGATGTATCAAACCGGCATTTCGCGTCTGGGCTCCTTTGAGACCAGCCCGGTGGTCGTCGACGGTATGATGTATCTGACGACGCCCTATAACACGGCGATGGCAGTCGATGCGCGCACTGGACGGCAGATCTGGCGATATGAGCACAAGCCGAGCATCACGGCGCCGATCTATTGCTGCGGTCCGAACAATCGCGGCGTCGCTATCTCCGGCGGTACCGTCTACATGGGAGCGCTCGATGCGCGCCTCGTCGCGCTGGACTCGAAGTCTGGTGCGGTGAAATGGGATGTCGAGGTGGCTGATCCAGAGGCCGGCTACAGCATCACGATGGCGCCGCTGATCGTCGACAATTCCGTCATCGTAGGAATATCCGGCGGTGAATACGGAATACGCGGATTCGTCCGAGCATACAATAAGGACGACGGCAAGCCGATGTGGACGTTCTACACCACTGCCGATAAGGGTTGGGAAGGAAAATTCGTCGAAAAGACAGACGATGGTGTCGATCTCAAGCGTGACATCCCTGCGGAAAAAGCAGCGATGGCTCAGTACGGGGACGCGTGGAAACGCGGCGGTGGTGGCGTGTGGATGACGCCGGCGTATGACGCTACATCGCACAACATCTTTTTCGCGGTCGGCAACCCATCGCCGGATCTCGACGGTACGATGCGTCCGGGCGACAATCTGTATACAGATGCGATCGTCGCGGTGGATGCACGGACCGGGGAGTACAAATGGCATTTCCAGGAAGTGCCGCATGATCGTTGGGATCTCGATGCGGTCAGTCCTCCCGTCGTTGTCAAGCTGAAGAATGGTAAGACGGCTGTCGCGCAGGCTGGAAAAACAGCATACGTGTACGTGCTTGATGCGGAGACTGGCAAGCTGATTCGTCGCACGGACGAGTTCAATCGGCATGAGAACTACTTCACTGTACCGACCGCGGACGGTGTGCGCATGCTGCCTGGCGCGAACGGCGGCTCGGAGTGGTCGCCTCCGGCCGTGAACCCGACGCTCGGCTATATGTACGTGCTCGGACTCGAGCAGCCGATGAACTACATCACGCACTCCGCGGCCCTCGAGAAGGGCAAGCTCTGGCTCGGCTCCGCGTTCAAGGCTGTGCCAGGAGAGGAGCAGTACGGCACATTCACGGCGCTCGACCTGAACACGGGGAAGCGTGCGTGGCAGGTGAAGACGGAGCAGCCGATGATCGGTGGCGCGCTGGCGACGGCCGGTAATCTCGTCTTCACGGGCGAGGGGAACGGTCATTTCAACGCGTACAATGCGAAGACGGGGAAGGTGCTGTGGACGTTCCAGGCGGGCGCCGGCTGTAATGCTCCGCCAGTGACGTACACGCTGGATGGCAAGCAGTACATCGCCGTCGCCTGTGGTGGCAACTATCAGCTCGGCTATCCGCTGGGCGATGCCGTCATGGTGTTCTCGCTGCCTGGCGGGGCGCCGGCAATGAAGAAAGGGAAATAGTCGCGATGCACGCCGGACGAGCTCGAGTGCTCGTCCGGCGTGACCTGCGAGGAGGACATGGTGGGAAGTCGTGGAAAGCTGTTCGTGTTGGGAACTGTGGGGCTGGGACTGTTGTTGTTGGGAAGCGGTGCGGCGGCGGCAGTGCGTGAGCAGGGACCGACGCAGCTCGCTGGACGCGACTGGCACGATTTCGGACCAAAGGAAAAAGACGCGTACCTCGCAGGCTTCATCGCGGGGGCGGCGGTACGCGGCAATGCGGCGACCGTGAGTATGGATACGACGCCGAGCAAGGCGATCGATGCGATGCGAGCAGCAAAGCAGCTTCCGTTTCCGTATTCGGTGTCCGTTTACGCATCACAGATCGACGATTACTACTGGTGGGAAAACCATTTGGACGTTCCAATCGTCGATGTTATGGTCAGGACCGATTTACAGCTTCGCTCTCATTGAATCACGCCGCTCTCGGCGAAATCCATTTTCGGGGAGGTGGCATCAGAAACTCGTTTGATGGAAACTCGTATGATGGTGTTGTTCCGATCTCTTCGAGATCAAAGGATTCGTTGGCGCTCGA
>JALYSW010000131.1 GCA_030854615.1 Gemmatimonadota bacterium | reverse complement strand
CTCGACGACGCGCGGCCGTACGTGCGCGAGTGGAGCGTGCGGGCGCTGGCACGACTCCCCGAGGATTTGCGCGACCCTCCGCTCACGGCTGCCGCGAGTACCCTGCGCGACGCGAAGACGAAGGCGGCGGTCGACGCGCTGCTACACCCGAAGCCGGCGGCGCCGGCGCACTAGCCTAGGCGCGCAGTCGCGAGAGCGCAAAGGGCGCGAGATCGAAGCTCGTCGCGCCCGTCGTGACGAGGTCGGCGAGGATCTCGCCGATGGCGCTCGCGAACTTGAAACCGTGCCCCGAGCACGGGCTGGCGATGAGCACGTTGGCATGCGCGGGATGCCGGTCGATGAGAAAATCATGATCGGGCGTGTTGGTGTAGACGCACGTCGCGCGATCGAGAATCTTTCCTGCCGCCTGGGGCAGATATTGCGCGAGCAGCTCGGTCATCTCCCTTCCCTCCGCCGCTGTTGCGCCCTCGCGCGGCGCGTCGATGTCGATCGCTGCGCCCTCGTGGTGGATGGCGGCCTTCACACCGTGCCCGACATCGGGGAAGGTCGCGAAGAAGCGATCGTCCGCGTACTCGATGAGCGAGATTGGCGAGTGCGCGGCATCGTACCACTCCGGATGCGATGCGGGCTCGAACCAGTGAAAGAGCTGGCGCTCGACCTCGAGGGGAAGGTCGAGCTCGGGAACGAGCGCCGGAAGCCACGGGCCTGCCGCAAGGATGAGCGTGCGTGCGCGAAGCTCGCCGGCGTCGGTCTCGAGACGCACACCGCTGTCGTCGGCGTCCCACGCGGTGACCGTCACTCCGGTGCGCACCGTTGCCCCCGCGCGCTGCGCGAGCGCGAGATGCGCGTCGACGATCTTCTCCGGCAGCAGCAGCCCGGCGCGCGGCTCGAGCAGCGCCATCGATCCTTCCGGCACGCGAAAGCCGGGGAAGCGCTCGTGCACCTCCGTCGGCTTCAAAATAGCGTGCGAGAGGCCATGCTCCTTCGCGCTGCGAAACGCCCCGCCGAACAGCGCCCCGTTCGGCGGACCGATCATGATTCCACCCGTTTGCACGAACATCGGCTCTCCGGCCTCGCGCTCGAGCGCCGCCCACAGCTCGTACGCGCGCTGCACGATGGGCACGTAACACGGATGCTCGTAGTACGCCTCGCGGATGATGCGCGTGCGTCCGTGCGTCGAGCCGTGGATGTGCGGCGGCGCGAACTTGTCGACGCCGAGCACTTTCACCCCTCGCGCGGCGAGGTGGTAGAGCGCGGAGCTCCCCATCGCGCCGAGCCCCAGTACGATCGTATCGTACTTCTCCAGGTCGGGATTCATTCCTTTCTGCGGCGTCACGGCTGACCCAGGCGGCGGGCCGCAGCGTATGGGAAGACGTCGACGACCTCGCCCGCCTTCTGCCGCTGCTGCATTCCACGCCAGTACTCGACCGTGAGCAGATCGCGGTGCGCGTCGAGGAAGATGTCGCGAAGGGGTGCGGGCGGAACGAGGAAGGCGCTGAACTCTTCGGGAAAGACGTCGAGCTCGCCCACGTAGTACCACGGCTCGGCCGCCATCTCCTCCTCCTCGGTTCGCGGCTGTGGGAGCGCGCGGATGTTGCACTCCGTGAGCAGGCATAGCTCGTCGTAGTCGTAGAAGATCACCCGGCCGTGTCGGCTGACGCCGAAGTTCTTGAGGAGCATGTCGCCCGTGAAGATGTTGGCGGCGGCGAGATCCTTGATCGCGGCGCCGTAGTCGAGGATGGCATCGGCGGCTGCCGCCGGCGTCGCATCGCGAAGGAAGACGTTGAGCGGCGTCACCCGACGCTCGGTGTAGAGGTGCGCGATGATCACCGACTCGCCCTCGAATCGCACGATGGAAGGGGCAACCTCGCGGAGATGCTCGAGCAGCGCATCGGAAAAGAGCCGCCGCGGAAAGGCGAGATGCTCGAACTCCTGCGCGTCCGCCAGCCGCCCGACGCGGTCGCGCACGAAGACGAGATGGTACTTGCCGAGCACGCCCGTGCGCGTGATGCGCTTCGGGTGGCCGAAGCGGTCCTTGATGATCTTGAAGACGACGTTCAGCGACGGGAGGGTGAACACGCTCATGACGAGCCCCTCGTCGCCCTCCGCGAAATCGAACCTCGCCTCCGGCCGCGCCATGTGCGCCACCAGGCTGCGATAGAGCTCCGTCTTTCCGTGCTTGTTGAAGCCGATGGCGTTGTACAGCTCGTCGATGCGCTTGAGCGGCATGATCGACGCGAGGAACTCCACCACAGCGCGCGGCCGCGATGCTTCCACGAAGAAGTACGACCAGCTGAAGCCGAAGACGATGCTCACCTCGTCCGACGTCGTGAGCACCGCGTCGATGACGATGCCTTCCGCGGGATGCAGCAGTGGAAGGACAACGGGCATCCACCCCTCGCCGTTCTTCACGCGGCCAATGACGTACGCGCCCTTGTTGCGGAAGAACACCGGCGCCAGCACCTCCAGGACGCTGCCCGTGAGCGGGATGTTCGCCGCTCGGAGCGCATGAACGATGCGCTTCGCGGCGAGCTGCACGTCGAGCTCCGAGTGTGCGAAGGGCACACTCCAGGCGAGGTCCGCGAGGAGCCGGTCGAGCGCGTGCGCTGCACCCGCATCGAGCGGGTAACAGCGCGTGATCGGGCTTTCGTCGCCGCGAGGCTCCGGATTCGCCTCGGGGAGGACGTACTCGACGTGCGCATTCACCCCCACCGTTGTAAACACACGGCGTGTGATCGAGCTGAAGAACGTCTCGGCGATCTCGCAATCGTCGCGATCGACGATGAGCGCGGCGTGCAGCCACTTCACCTCTTCCCACGTCGGCACCTCGCTGGCGTGCTCGCCAAGCTCCGCGCGCACCTCGGCCAAGGCGCGCGCAACGTGGAGACGATAGAGCGCGAGACGCGCGGCCGCGTCATCCTGCGTGCCGAGCCAGTCGCGTCGCTCGAAGCGGTCGCGGACGCCGCTCGTGATTTCCGCGAAGCGCGCGCGGTAGGCGTCGAACGCATCGGCAATCGCCGTTGCCGCTCGCGCGGTGGCCTCGTTGCCCTCGATCGGCCCCGTCAGCACATTTCTCGCATTGGCACTCATTGACGCCGGAGCCGAAAGATCATGACCGCATCCATTGCACCAGAGTACAAGAATCTGAAGCCGCCCACCCAGGGTGAAACGATCACGATGAAGGACGGGGTGCTGCAAGTCCCCACCCAGCCGATCATCCCATACATCGAAGGCGACGGCACGGGCCCCGATATCTGGCACGCCTCGCAGTTGGTGTTCGACGGCGCCGTTCGGGCCGCTTATGGAAAAACCCGCAAGATCGAGTGGTTCGAGGTTCTCGCCGGCGAGAAAGCGAAGAATACCGTGAACAACTGGCTTCCGGATGACACGCTGGCCGCACTCGACCACCACCTCGTGTCGATCAAGGGTCCGCTCACGACGCCTGTTGGCGGGGGCTTCCGCTCGCTGAACGTTGCGCTCCGCCAGAAGCTCGACCTCTACGCGTGCGTGCGCCCCGTGCGCTATTTCAGCGGTGTACCGTCCCCCGTCAAGGCTCCGGAGGATGTGAACATGATCATCTTCCGCGAGAATACGGAAGACATCTACGCCGGCATCGAGTGGAAGGCACAGAGCGCCGAGGCGAAGCAGTTGATCGACTTTCTGCGCACGCAGATGGGGGTGCAGACGATTCGCTTCCCCGACACGAGCGCGATCGGCATCAAGCCGGTCTCGGAGGAAGGCAGCTCGCGCCTGATCCGGGCCGCCATCGACTACGCGATCTCGCACTCGCTGCCGAGCGTGACGCTGGTGCACAAGGGGAACATCATGAAGTACACGGAAGGCGGCTTCCGTGACTGGGGGTATGAGCTTGCCAAGCGCGAATACGGCGCGACGGAGATCGACGGCGGGCCGTGGCTGCAGCTGCCGGGCGGAGTCGTCATCAAGGACGTGATCGCCGACGCCTTCCTCCAGCAGATCCTCACGCGCCCGCGCGAGTACAGCGTGATCGCGACGATGAATCTCAATGGCGATTACATCTCCGACGCGCTGGCGGCGCAGGTTGGCGGCATCGGCATCGCGCCCGGTGCAAACATCAACTATCAGTCGGGCCACGCGATCTTCGAGGCGACGCATGGCACGGCGCCGAAGTACGCGAACCAGGACAAGGTGAATCCCGGCTCGCTGATCCTGAGTGGCGAAATGATGTTCCGCCACCTGGGCTGGCACGAGGTCGCGGACAGGATCCTCGCATCGCTCGAGAAGACGATCGGGCAGAGGCGGGTGACGTACGACTTCGAGCGGCAGATGAAGGGTGCGACGCTGCTGAAGACGAGCGAGTTCGCGCAGGCGATGGTCGACAATATGTGATCGTTCGATCGAGCCAGGGAGATGTGAAACGGGGAGGCGCAGATCGCGCCTCCCCGTTTCTGTGTGGTTATGCCGATGCGATCAACCCGCGGGCGGGTTACGCGCATTCGGATTGTTGTTCGTCTCCACTGCCGGAATCGGCAAGCACGTCTCCGAGCCGTAGTTCCCACCCTTGTGATACACGCGAGAGTAGCTGTCACCGGCGTTCGGCACGAGCGGAAGCGACAGTCGCCGTACGTCGAACAGATGCGTGCCCTGCAGGAACAGCCAGCGCGCCCGCTCGGCGGCGATGTCTGCCTTGATCACCGCCGGATCGCTTGATGACGCGAGAGGGGGCAAAGCGATCGTCGACCGAAGGCCGTTGAGGATCGTGATCGCCTGCGAGCCACCGGTGGCCTCGGCCAGAATCAGCTGCGCCTCGACGTAGCTGGCGATCAGGATCGGAGCTGATCCGGATGAATACTTGTTCTGCGTCCACAGCTCGGTGTGGCGATCCGAGCCGGTGTTGTGCTCATCCGTCACTGACACACGCGGATCGTTGAGGCTGTCGTACTCGAAGGCGACCGACACGCCGTTTCCGGCGTTGTTCTCCGCGTACACGCGATTCGTGCGATGATCGGTACCGCCATCGTAGGTCGCGTAGTACTTGAAGCCCACCGGCACGGCGGAGGCGTCGGCGATTGCACCGGCGTTGTCGCCCGCATCCAGCTTCGCGCGCGCGCGTCCAACGAGCGCGAGGTTGAGGGTACTATCGTTTGTGGCGGCCTGCGCCGCTGTAACCGCCGTATCGAATTTCCCGACCGCGAGCTGGAAGATCTGTTGGGACGTGAGCGCCGGACCACCCGCGATCGCGGCCGTGCAGAACCCTTCGCCGAGCAGGATGCGGCTGTACCCCGCATACGATGCGGCCTGCGCGATGAAGTACTGCCGATTCGGAACGTCCGTGTCCGACCATCCCTCTAGCAAGTCGAGGACGTGATCGGCAGTGAAGCGCGCCGTCGATATCGGTGTGTAGGTACCGAGTCCCTCGCAGCTATTGGTCGAGTAGAGGGACTCGTTCGGATCCGTGTCGCGACGATCGTACGACCAGCGTGCCGCCGTGAGCGTCGTCTCGATGAACTCACCGCTCATGAGGCCGGACGCCACGATGTACGAGGTGTACGCGCAGTCGAAATCGCCGATGGAGCTGAACACGAGGAGCTGCGCACTCGCAGGGACTTCGAGTGATGACGTGTTGATCTGATCGGGCGCTTTCACGTCGAGCAGGTTGCTGCATGCGAGAGCCGCACACAGCGTCGCGATCGACAGGAATGCCCATGCCTTGGAGCGCGCGATACGCGCTGGATGACGCTGCATGTGTGTTGGCCTTTGAGTGTCGGAGGACATTGTGAGTGCGCTCAGAAAGTGAGACGAACGGTCGTGACGAACTGCATCAGCTGTGGGGTAATGTCCTGCTCCCACTGCCCGAAGCCACGAGTTCCGCCCTGGAAGGATCCCTCTGGATCGAGTCCGGGATACTTGGTCCAGGTGTGCAGGTTGCGTCCGGCGATCGAAATCGAGGCGCCGCTCGCACGAAAGGACGAAGCCCACCGCTCGGGAAGCGAGTATTGGAGCGAAATTTCGCGCAGCTTCACGAAGCTGGCATCGTTCACGACATCGCTGATGTACGAGCTCTTCGTCTGCGCGCCGAGCGTCGCAAGGTTCGGCTCGGTCGAAGGATACCAGTTCGACTCGCACAGGTATAAGATGTGGCAGCGAACGCGAGCATTTCCATCGAGCTTCTTGTAGCCACGCTTGCTGTCGAGCATGACGAAGAACTGGAAGTTCTTCAGGAATCGCAGCGTCGACGTGGCCGATCCTTCGAAGTTCGGCAGCGTACGACCCAGATAGACGACGGGGGCGTCGGCGCAGGCGATGGCCATGTGAGAGGTCGTTCCGTCATCGCACATCACGTTCGTCACCGAACCGTCGCCGTTGAGCGTCGAGCCGACGACCTTCTTCCCGAACCACGAGCCCACGGAGTAGCCGACGACGTGCCGAATGTTCGTCGACGCCTGGAGGTAAGCCGCACCGTTCAGATTCGTCACCTTGGTATCGGCCGTCGACAGATTGAGGCCGAGTGTCCAGGATGTGTTCTTGGTCTCGTAGGGCGTGCCGGTGAGGGCAAGCTCGAATCCGTGCTTGCTCAGCGCGCCGGCGTTCACGTACTGGAAGCCGGGATAACCGAGCGACGGAGCAAGCTGCTCCGAGAGAATCGCGTCCCTCGTTCCGCCGGTGAAGTACGTGAAGTTCACGGAAGCACGATCATGGAACAGCCCCGCGTCGAAGCCGAATTCCGTTTCATAGCCGCGCTCGGGTCCGAGACTCGGGTTACCGTAGCTCAATGGTGTCACGGCGGCACCGAAGGGGCCTGGGACCGCAGTGAAGGTCGCAATCGAAGAGTATGGCAGCGGCGACTGGCCGGACTCTCCATACGCCGCACGGAGCTTCAGCGTATTGACCGCCGGCAGATGAAAGAACGGCTCTTCGCTGATCACCCATGCGCCGCTGACCTTCGGGTAGTACACGTTTCTGAACTTCGCGCCGAACGCGCTGTTGTTGTCGAGGCGCACGCCGCCCGTGATGAACAGGCGATCGCGCCACGCGAATTCTTCCTGTGCGAACACGCCGACCGTATTGTCGAGCGTATCGGTCTCCTCCGTGACCTGGCGGGCCGTCGTCGACGACAGCGAGGTCACGCCGGGCGCTGGAAAGTCTGCCCCGGAGCCGTTCACGTACTTGCCGTCACGCTTGATGATGTCGCCACCGAGCGACGTGGTCGAACGAATCGAACTCGTCACCGGCAGGATCAGATTGCCGACGTAGCTCGACGTGAAGATTCGAGTGTCGCGCGTCAAGACGTTCTTGTATCCCGAATCGGCGTCGTTGAGGAAGAAGTAGGAGAGATTGGGGTGGATCGCGCTCAACTCCTGACTGTTTTCGTATCCATCGTCCACGCCAAGCACAAGGCGCTGATTGAACCATGACACCGGATGGTGA
Source organism: Gemmatimonadota bacterium (assembly GCA_030854615.1). Lineage (GTDB taxonomy): Bacteria > Gemmatimonadota > Gemmatimonadetes > Gemmatimonadales > Gemmatimonadaceae > FEN-1250. The sequence continues at coordinate 1,793 of JALYSW010000131.1, read as the reverse complement.
TTGACGGCGACGCTGCCGGTGAAGCGGTTGATGGCCTGGAAGAGCTGGTACTGCTCGTGATAGCCAGCCGGAAGTCCGCTGTTGAATCCGAGACTCGGCGTTCCGATCGTCGCCGGATCCATGTAATAGGTCGTCCAGGTGGTGCCGCCGTAGCCAGATTCGACCGCCAGATTCGTCTTGTTGACGACATACCCGGCATTGGTCTGGATATCGATCTTGTCGTTGGGGTAGATCCCGATGTTCGCCCGCGCGTTGTACGCGTTGTCGTTGTTCGAGCTCTCGGCACCCTCGTTACGATCGTAGCCGCCGGAGACGTGATAGCGAATTGCGCTCGTACCCCCGCCGACCCCGAGATTGTATCCGCGATTGTAGCCCGTGGAGAAAATCGGTTGGCCCGTCGAATCGCGGTATGTCTGCTCGAGTTGCGTGTAGTTCTCGTGGAGGACTGCTGTATCGCCCACGGTGTTGAGGTTGTAGTTGGTCCAGAGCCGCCCCTGCGGATTGCTGAACCAGCTCGCACCCTGACGCGTGTTGAAGTCCCACGTCGTTTTGCCGATCGCGCCCTTCTTGGTGATGATCTGGATGACGCCGTTCGCCGCCTCGGTGCCGTACAGCGTCGTCGCCGCCGGCCCCTTCACGATCTCGATGCTCTCGATATCGTCGGGGTTGAAGTCGTTCCAGCGCGTGGTCGTCGCAGCGCCGAAGGATTGGTTGCTCACGCCGGTCGACTGCGAGTTGTCGACACGAACGCCGTCGACATAGATCAGCGGCTGGTTGGTGAGCGAGAAGCTCGACACGCCGCGAATGCGGACGGTCGATCCGGCGCCGACGACACCCGAGTTGGCGAGCAGCGTCACGCCGGGCGTGCGTCCGTTGAGCAGCGACTGCACGTCGTTGATCGGCGCCTTCTGCACCAGCGCCGACGCATCGATCTGTGCAATGTCGACTCCGAGCGCGCGTCGCTCAGTGCTGCCGGGCTGTCCGGTAACCACCACCTCGTTCAGTGACACCGCCGCTGCCGTGAGACGGAAGGCGATGTTCTCGTCGCCGACGTGCACCTGCTGGCTCGCGCTCGAGTAGCCGAGGCGACGCGCCATCAGCGTCACGGCGGTGCCGTTCGGATCGGTGAGCGCGAGACGAAAGTGGCCAGCGTTGTCGGTGGCCGTCGCGTAGCGAGTTCCCGGCACCGAGACCATCGCGGCGACGATCGGGACATTCGCGGCATCGGTCACCGTACCTGAAACCGTGTTGGTTTGCGCACGCACCGCACTCGATGCCGCGACCGATAGCATCGCGACGATCGCGAGCCTCGATAGCCGACGAGAGCGAGACGGGCGTGTGTGCGCGTGGGTTTCCGACTGGTGGCGCAATGCACACCGGGGGAGTGTCATGAGCCGTCCTCCGAGGGGGGGATTGGTGGAGCGAAAGTAGCTATCGCGTCTGTGCGCCGCGTCGATAGTGCCGTGCAGGTGGAGGAACATATCGCGCATTCCGCCACTCGCAATACTCTCTTTGTACGAAAATTCACTCTGTTCGCACAAATCGCCCGCGGATGCGAAAGGGCCCGGCTTGTCGCCAGACCCTTCTCGCACTCCAAATCGTGAGGTCTACCAGATCCGCGGACGCAGTGAAATCGCGCGCACCATGGGGTCGCCCGCGAGGCTACGGGAGGTAGAGCTCCGACCCGCCGCGCTTGATGTCGCGCACCCCATGAGCGACCGCGGTGCCGACGCTCGTGCCGAGGATGAGCGCGGTGCCGAGCCCGACGAAGGGAAGAAATGCGGCCACGGGAA
>JALYSW010000122.1 GCA_030854615.1 Gemmatimonadota bacterium | reverse complement strand
CCGTCGCGGCGGCCGAGGACGAAGGCGAGGCCCGCGCTGGTGGTGGTGAGCGCGGCGAAGCCGAGCTTCTCGAGGATGCGCGCGGTGCCCGCGTCCCACGGATTCGGGATGACGAACGCGCCCGCGCGGGCGTGCAGCGCCTGAAATTGTTTTCCTTTCTCGGCTTGTGTCGCGCGCATGGTCATCCGGTGGTGAAGGAGAGGTCGAGCTGCGGGTTTGCGGGTGTGGCTTCGAGCATTGCGGGATCGTCGTCTGCGTCGTCGCGCATGCTGCGGCTTCCGGAGTCGATGCCGTAGCGCTTGCAGAGCATGTCGAAGAATCGCGCGAGTCCCGCGCGATAGCGATCGCCAGCGTGATTGCCGCGCGAATAAGTGGCGCGATAGCGGCCGGCGAGGTGCGGAAACTCCTGCTCGATGAACGGGAGGTATCGCTTGCGCGCCTCGTGCTGGAGGCGGAGTGCGCACGCGCCGACGTAGGTGGCGCCGGCTTCGGAGACGCGCTTCACGAGCGCCTCGAGATCCGAGGGATTGTCGGTGATGCCGGGGAGCACGGGCATGCAGTTGATCCCCGCGTCGATGCCGGCTTCGCGAAGGCGCGCGAGCGCACGGACGCGCGCCTCGGGGGTGGGCGCGCGCGGCTCGATGCGGCGGGCGAGCGTACGATCGAGGGTGATGAGCGAGAGGTGCACGGTGAGCTCGGAGAGCGTCGAGATGCGCGCGAGCAGCGCGACGTCGCGCGTGATGAGCGCGCTCTTCGTGATGATGACGATGCGCATTCCCGGATGCTCGGCGAGCACCTCGAGGATGCCGCGCGTCACCTTGAAGTGCCGCTCGGCCGGCTGGTACGGATCGGTGGCGGTGCCGATGACGACGGACTCGCCCTTGATGAGCGCGAGATGCTTGTCGCTGCCGTGGCGGAGCGTGCGGGCGAGGACGTCGGCGGCGTTGCGCTTGACGAAGATGTGGCGCTCGAAGGCGAGCCATGGCGGAATGCGCTCGACCTGGGCAGCGGTGTCATCGACGAGACGGTCGGCGGCGGATGCGCGCTCCATGACGTAGCGATGCGCATAGCGCGCGTAGCAGTACGCGCATCCGAAGGCGCAGCCGATGTAGGGGTTGATCGACCAGTAGGCCATCCCCGTCGCGCGGGTGTCGTTGAGGATGGTGCGCGCGTGGGTGGAGTAGTAGGTGATGTCGCTCTGGGCGCCGATGACGGGGAGTTGGCGGAGCGAGCGCTGGACCGCTTCGGGGAAGAGGGAGAGGGTGTGGGCAGCGGCGAGCGAAGGAGGCATTGGATCGGTAGCGGCGGGGACAGAAAGGGCGGGAACTGAGAATACCGAATAAATACCGAAGTGGCAAGACGGCAGAATTGCCGGGGTTGAGAAGAGGAATTAGATACCTCAGGATGGGGGAATGGCGAGCAGGAGGCGTTCTAGCTGCAGAGCTCGGCTAGACGCTTAGGACTCGAGCTCCACCCGCCCGTACCTGCGGAGCACCCGCAGCGCCCGCAGCCTCTTCCTCGTTCCCCCGGCAGCAGCCGACCATCGCAGTAAACACCTCACGCCTCCAGGACCGCATCACCAGCCTGATATACGAGGTTAGCGAGGGAGGTGGGAGGCCGAGAGGTAGGCCCATGCATCCTCGTTCACGCGATCGTGCACGGGCGTGTACGAATGGTCCTGACCGGCGAGCTCGGTGTAGCGCACGGGGAAGCCGTGCGCTTCGAGCAGCGCTTTCGTCCGCCTCACCTGCTCGATGGAGAAGAACCGGTCGCGATCTCCGATATACAACGCGATCGGAATCTTTCGCTGTGCGCTGTCTACAATCGCGTCGTAGTCCTCGTTGATTGCGGCAGCGTAAACGCCCGCTCCGGCGAACAGATCCGAGTCGAACATCGCGCCATCGAAGGCGAGATAGCCGCCCATGGAGTAGCCAAACAGATAGACGCGCTGCGCGTCGATGGAGGCGACTCGCTCCGCATCGGCGAGAATGCAGCGAAACACGGCTGGCGCCTGCTGCTCGAACGAGAGCTCGCGCGGCAGCTGGGGGGCGATGAGCACGATATGCTCCCTGGAAGCGAGGGGCGCCCACAAGCTGACCATATCGCTCCCTTGGCCACCCGCGCCATGAAGCAGCATGATCGCGGGGAGCCGGTCGTGCGCGTTCGGAGTGGACAGCAGATAGTCGTACGAGCGATGATTGCACACGACTCGTCGTGAGCTCTCCGCCCTTGTTGCGACGGATGCTGCGGCCGATTGCAGCGCCGGCGAAGACAGCGGACGACCGATGGGGAGAATGCACGCACACGACGTCGTGAGTGCGAAGAAAGCTCTCCACATTGCCCCCCGACGCGAGCCGGGCGTGGGTCGTTCGAATGCGCGATCTCGTCTCATATCATCTCCTCATTTCCCAGCACCAACCGATACCCCTGCTTCGGAACCGTAAGAATATGCCGCGGCCGGTGCGGCTCCCGCTCGAGCTTCCGGCGGAGCTCCGCCAGATGCGTGTCGAGCGTCCGGCTCACCACCCCCGAATCGTAGCCCCACACCTCGCGCAGGAGCTCGTCGCGCTCGACCACCGCGCTGTTTCGCGCGATCAGCGCCGCGAGCAGCGCGTACTCCTTCGGCGTCAGCTGCACCACCGCGCCCGCGCGCGTCACCTTCCGATGATCGCGGTCCACCTGCACATCGCCGAAGCGCACGGGCGGCAGCCGCACCACCGCGAAGCTGCCGCTCGCCGATCTGCGCAACAGCGTCTCGACGCGCGCGAGGAGCTCGAGCAATCCGAACGGCTTCGTGACGTAGTCGTCCGCGCCCAGGCGAAAGCCGCG